>CAXTTW010000356.1:292-3042 GCA_964247255.1 uncultured Acidobacteriaceae bacterium | reverse complement strand
ACGCCAACGAAGGCGAAGACGCCCCGGACGCCCCGGCGGGTGTCCCGGCCCCGCTCAGGATCGGCAAAGCCGTCGAGATCGGCCACATCTTCAAACTCGGCCGCCGCTATACGGAAGCCCTCAACGCCACGGTGCTGGACCGCGACGGCAAGGCCCGCACCCCCATCATGGGCTCCTACGGCATCGGTCTCGAGCGCATCCTCACCGCTGCCATTGAACAGTCCGCCTCCCAAACTCCCGACAACGTCGCCCTGCCCCGCGCCATTGCCCCCTTCGAGGTGATCGTGACCGTCACCAACGTACGCGAGCCCGCCCTTCTCCAGACCGGCGAGCAGCTTGCCCGCGATCTGGAAGCCGCCGGCCTCGACGTCCTGCTGGACGACCGCGACGAGCGCGCCGGGGTCAAGTTCAAGGATGCCGACCTGATCGGCGTTCCTCTGCGCGTCACCGTCGGCAAGCGCGCCGCGGAGGGCATCCTCGAACTATCTGACCGGCTTCAGGGCACCGTCGAAGACGTTCCCATCGGCGAAATCGTGCAGAAACTTCAACGCCCATGAGATTCTAGGAACAAAACAGGCGGTACCCACCTTGGCTGTACGCATTGCTCTCCCCCAGATCGGAACGCGCTTCGGCTTAGGCCCCAACGCGAGCCTCGCGCGCCGCATCCTCGCCGGGGCGGCCGCCTTCATGGTGCTGTTCGTCGTGACGGGGCTGCTCGTTTTCGCCTACTACAACCACAAGTACAGCGCCGTGGTGGACGAACGGCTCGAGCGCCCGCTCTTCACCGACACCGCCAAGATCTACGCCGCGGCGCGCCAGGTCCGCCCGGGGCAAAAGCTCTCCCCCGCCCTCATCGAGGCGCAGCTGCGCGCCGCCGGCTACTCCGATTCGACCGGCAAGCCCTCCAACATGGGCGGCTTCACCGCGACGGACGACTCGATCACGATCCGCCCCGGCCCGCAGAGCTTCCACGCCCCGGAGCCCGCGACCATCACCTTTTCCGGCGGCAAGGTCGCCCAGATCGCCGGCACCAACGGCGACCAGCTCGCCTCTTACGCCCTTGAGCCGCTGCTTATCACCGGGCTTTCCGACGCCAACCGAGCCAAGCGCCGCCTGGTCACCTTCGACGAGCTGCCGAAAAACCTCGTCTCCGCCGTCACCTCCATCGAAGACCGCCGCTTTTTCACCCATGGCGGCGTCGACTATATCCGCATCCTCGGCGCGATGCGCAACGACCTGCTCCACCGGCACAGCTACTCCGAGGGCGGGTCCACGCTCACGATGCAAACGGCGCGCGGGCTTCTCCTGACCCCCGAAAAGCGGATCAAGCGCAAGCTCATCGAGATCACCATGGCGTGGCACCTCGAAAACCGCTACTCAAAGCAGCAGATCTTCCAGGTCTACGCCAACCTCATCCCGCTCGGGCAGGCGGGGTCGTTCTCCATCAACGGCTTCGGCGAGGCCGCGCAGGTCTACTTCGGCAAGGACGTCGCGAAGCTCAACCTGCCGGAGGCCGCGCTGCTGGCCGGCATGATTCAGTCGCCCAGCCGCCTGAACCCCTTGCGCCATCCGGTGCGCGCGGTCGAGCGCCGCAATCTGGTGCTCGACCAGATGGTCGAGACGGGCGCCATCCCCCGCGAGCAGGCCGAGGAGGCCAAGGCTTCGCCGCTCAAGCTTGCCCCGCTCAGCGTCCAGCAGAACCAGGCACCCTACTTCGTCGACCTTGTCCGCGACCAGATCGGCGCGCGCCTGAACGACCCTAACTGGAACGGGGAGGGCCTGCGCATCTATACCTCCCTCGACCCGCAGCTCCAGGCCGCCGCTTCCGCCGCCGTCGATCTCGGCATGGCCAAGGTCGACGCGCTGGTCGAGAAGCGCCACGCGAAACTCAAGCTGACCGACCCGGTCGTCTACCCGCAGGTGGCCCTGATCGCGCTCGACCCCCACACCGGCCAGATCCTCGCGCTGGTCGGCGGCCGCAACTACGGCCAGTCGCAGCTCAACCACGCCGTCGCCCACCGGCCCACCGGATCCATCTTCAAGCCGTTCGTCTACGCCGCCGCCTTCAACTCCTCGCTCGCCGGCACCGAGCTGACCACACCCGACGGCGCGTCCGCCGTCTTCACCCCCGCCACCGTGCTCCCCAACCAGCTCCAGGACTTCGAGTTCGCCGGCGGCACCTACTCCCCGCGCAACTTCCACCGCAACTCAGAAGACGAGCTCACCGCGCAGGCCGCGCTCAAGACCTCGGCCAACAACGCCACCGTCGCCCTGGCCCAGATGGTCGGCTTCGGCAACGTCGCCGCGCTGGCCCGCGACGCGGGCATCGCGAACGCCCGCGCCACCCCTTCGGTCGCCCTGGGCGCCTACGACGCCACCCCCATGGATATGGCCGGGGCCTATACCGCCTTCGCGAACGACGGAACCGTGATCAAGCCGTGGATGCTGGCCTCGATCCGCGCTTCAAACGGCGATCCGATTCGCGATTTCTCCGCCCAGACCCACCCCGTGCTCGACCCCCGCGTCGCTTACCTGACCACCAACATGATGGAAGCCGTGCTCAACTCCGGCACGGGCTTCATCGCCCGGTCGCTCGGCTTCAACGCGCCCGCCGCCGGCAAGACCGGCACAGAGCACGATGCCTGGTTCGCCGGCTATACCTCGAACCTGCTCTGCATCGTGTGGGTCGGCAACGACGACGACTCCGACGTGAAACTCACCGGCACCGTCGCCGCCGCCCCCATCTGGGC
>CAXTTW010000356.1:0-282 GCA_964247255.1 uncultured Acidobacteriaceae bacterium | reverse complement strand
ACGCCACCAACCTCCTTGCCGACGACGCCTGCCCCGACAGTTACTCCGCCGCCTTCCTCGCGGGCACAGCCCCGGTCACCACCTGCGACCAGCAAGGGCAGGATCAAAGAAATATCTTTCAGAAGATCTTCGGCCTGGGCCACGACAATCCTCAGGCGACCCAGCAACAGCCCCAGTCCCCGGTGGCCGCCCAACCTCGGCCCCCCCGCCCCATTCCGCCCCCCCCCCCCGGGACCCAACCCCCCCCCCCCCCCCCGCCAACCCCCCCAACCCCGCCCCCAC
>CAXTTW010000355.1:0-3043 GCA_964247255.1 uncultured Acidobacteriaceae bacterium | reverse complement strand
CCGATGCCGTCTGAATCGAAGATTTAGGATGCGGAGACGCGGATGAGAAAGCTCAGAATCATGGAACACATTTCGCTGGACGGCGTAATCCAGCACTCCGCCGATGACGGGTCGTTCCCGCACGGCGAGTGGACCGCGCCCTACCGGACCCCCGCGGGCCGGGAGGCGGTGTTCGCCGCGCATGGCGACAGCTTTGATCTGCTGCTGGGCCGGCGCACCTACGATCTCTGGTCCGGCTTCTGGCCGAACGCGCCGGGCAGTCCCATGGCGGACCGCCTGAATGCGGCCGTGAAGTATGTAGCCACCCACCGGCCGGAGACGCTCGCATGGGGCCCGTTCGAGGGCCTCGGGCCGGACCTCGCCGAGGCGACGCGCAGCATCAAGTCGCAGCCGGGCCCGGACCTCATCCTGTGGGGCAGCTCCACGCTGACCTCGACGCTGCTCGCGCACGGGCTGGCGGAGGAGGTCGTGCTTATCGTTTATCCGGTCCTGCTGGGAACGGGAAAACGGTTCTTTGCCGAGGGCACCCCGCCGCGCTCGTTCGAGCTTGCCGGGACCCGGTCGTTCCCGTCCGGCGGCCGTCTAAGGAGCAACAAAGTTTCCGGGCCGCGGAAGACCGGATAGCGCGGCGGCACGATTTGCCGCCCTCAGCGCGCCGAGACCCGGCCCGGCGCGGGAACGCCCTTGTCCACGTTGACGTAGAACAGGTCCGTTGCGACCGAGAACTCTTCCGGCGTTCCGGTCCAGGGCATCGTCTGCCAGTCAGTGGTCGGCGTCACGGTCTGCCAGCGCGCCGGGTCACCGAGCTTGACCGGCATCCGGAACGGGTCCACGTCCACCTTCCACCGGTAGGACACCTGCCCCGGCTCTAACCGCAGCTCCAGCGACGGGATGGCCGTGTGGCGCAGGTACTGGTCGAACTCCGGGGTCAGGTCCAGGCCCGTTCGCTGATTGAAGAACGCGACCACATCCTCGGTCAGGATGGTCTGATACTTAAATCGCTGGTAGTAGTCGTGGATCAGCGCGAACCACTTCGCATCGTCGTCCACCACGCTCCGCAGGGTGTTCAGGAACAGAGCCCCCTTCACGTACTGGTCCAGGTCCGGCTGCCGGTTCGTGCCACGCTCGGTGAGGATCGGCTGCTTGCCGATCACCTTCGGCTTAAAACCGTTCACATACTTGAGCGCGTCCGCCTTGCCGTATCGATACTCGACATACAGGCTTTCGGCATAGGTATCCCAGCCCTCGTGAATCCACATGTCCGAGGTGTCGCGGGCGGAGACGGCGTTGCCGAACCACTCGTGCCCGCTCTCGTGAATGATGATGAAGTCGAACCGCGGGCTGATGCCGACCCCCGTCCAGTCCTTTCCGTAGTAGCCATTGGCGTAGTGGTTGCCGTAAGCGACGGCGCTCTGGTGCTCCATGCCGGTGTAGGGCACCTCGACCAACTTGTAGCCGTCCCGGATGAATGGGTACTCGCCGAAGTAATGCTGAAAGGCGTCGAGCATCTCCTTCGCCTGCGCGAACTGCAGCTTCGCTTTGTCCAGGTTTTCCGGCAGCGCGTAGAAGTCGGACGGAACGCCGGAGTACGTCTCGGACCAATGGGCATACTTTCCGATGTTGAGAGCGACGTCGTAGGAGTTGATCGGGTAGTGCACGGCCCACTCCCATCGCGTCCACCCGCCGGGCAGGTCGGTCTTCGCGACGAACTTGCCGTTCGACACGTCGGTGAGCCCTGCCGGCACCTCGACCGCGATCTCCATGCCATCCTGCGGCTCGTCGCGCCACTGGTCTTTCGACGGCCACCAGATGCTCGATCCGTCGTCCTCGCAGGAGGTGACGATCCAAGGGTTGCCCGATGGGTCCTTGCCGAACGTGAGCCCGCCGAAGCGCCCCACGGGCTCGGGGTGTCCGGAGTAGAAGACGTCGATGGTCGCTTCGACGCCGGCCGCGAGCTCCTCGGGAAAATCCACGTACACCGCGCCCAGCTCGCGCGTGAACTTCAGTTCGGCACCGTTCAGGGTGATTTTCTCGATCGCGAGATTTTGGTAGAGGTCCACCTGAATGCGCCGGCCGGGAGCGAGCATGCGGAACCGGATCCGGTTGTCGCCGCGAATGGTTTCGGCCGCCGGGTCGACCCGGACCTGGAGCTTGTAGGAAAGCAGGTCGTTGTTCGCGCGGTAGGGGCCGTACACGCCGCGCAGGCGGGCGGCCTGCTCCGCCGGGGTCGGCTGCGCGATCGGCGCGGCTTGCGCCTGGGCACGCATCCAGCCCCCACCGGCGAGCAGACTGCACAACAAGAGACGAGCGGTCATCCCGCAAGCGTACCAGTGCCTACGGAACAGTGATGATGACCTTGCCGATCTGCTCGTTGGACGCGAGGAACCGGTACGCCTCCACCGTCTGCGCCA
The DNA here is from genome assembly GCA_964247255.1 of uncultured Acidobacteriaceae bacterium. Lineage (GTDB taxonomy): Bacteria > Acidobacteriota > Terriglobia > Terriglobales > Acidobacteriaceae > EB88. Next base: position 632 of record CAXTTW010000355.1, on the reverse strand, counting down.
GCGGAAAGGTCCGGGCGATTTTCGGGCGGAGCCGTCCATCCTCCAGGCGCTCCACAATGTAGCGCTTGGCCGTTTCCAGAGCTTGGGGATTTTCCGAGACATCCATCAGCGTATAGCCCTGCATGCGCACGCTCTTGCCCAGCGCTTGCATGAGCGGGAACGGCGTCGGCTCCGACGAAAGCGCGCCGTAGACAAAGACCGTCCCGCCCGGAGCGGTCGCGGCCAGCAGCTTCTCCATGAACGGGCCGCCCACCGGGTCGAAGACGAGGCGCGCCAGCTTGCCGCCCGTGATCTCCCGGACTCGCGCGGGCAGGTCTTCCTCCTCGGTCGCAATGACATGGTCGGCTCCGGACGCGAGCAGCGCCTCGCGCTTGCTGCCGCGGCGCGTCGCCGCGATCACGACCGCGCCCGCATCCTTCGCAATCTCCACCGCGGCTAATCCCACGCTGCTTGAAGCCGCCGGAACCAGGACGAAGTCGCCCGGGCCTACCTTGCCGTGCATCACCAGTGCCCCGTACGCGGTCACATACTGCATCCACACGGCGGCGCCTTCGACAGAAGTAAGTTTCTCCGGAATGGGAGCCAACCGGGCGGCGGGCACGACGGCCTCCTCGCCCAGCACGCCGTTGCGG
>CAXTTW010000354.1:0-3051 GCA_964247255.1 uncultured Acidobacteriaceae bacterium | reverse complement strand
CGCTCCTCAGAGGGTGTGTGAGAAGTCATGGTTCCGGGGCCAGTCGGTGGAGCATGAGGTTGATCATGGCCAGACGGATCATGGTTTCCGAGCTGTCGGGCCGCTGCTCGTAGTCTTTGCTCAACCGGCGGTAGCGCCCCAGCCAGGCCAGGGTGCGCTCGACCACCCAACGGCCGCCGCGGGTGACGAAGCTGCCCGGGGTGCGCGGCGCACTCAGCTCGAAGCGCCAGCCGCCGAGCGCTTGCGCCCACAAGGCGGGGCTGCCCCGATAGCCCCGATCGGCGCGGATGACCCCGAGCCTGGGCAGCTGCTGGCGGTGAAGCGCTTCCAGCGCCCGGCCGCAGGAGGCGCGCTCGTTGTCCTGGAGCCCGGCCGAGTGCACCACGACGGCGAGCAGAAGTCCCATGGAGTCAACGATTACGTGCCGTTTGCGGCCCTTGATCTTTTTGCCCGCGTCATAGCCCTTGGGCCCCCTTTTTCCGTTGTTTTCACGCTTTGGGTGTCGATGACCGCGACCAGGGCGGACACTTGCCGGCCTGAACGGGCGCGCACCCGGGGCCGCAGCCGGTCGTGGATCAGGCCCCAGGTGCCGTCCAAACGGAACCGCCGGTAGTAGTAGTGCACCGTGCCCCAGGGCGGCAGATCGTGCGGCAGGCTCCGCCAAGCACAGCCCGAGCGCACCAGGTAGAGAATCGCGTTCACGACCCGGCGCATGTCCGCCGTGCGGGGCCGCCCGCCGGGCCGCTCGGGCGGCAGCATCGGCTCAATCCAGCGCCACTGCTCTTCGCTCAGATCACTAGGGTACCGCCGCTCACTCATGCTCCTACGATGCAACCAGAACACTTCTCACACACCCTCTCAGGATGACCCCTTCTGTACACATCAGAGTTTCGCGCCCTGTCAATGCCTTGAAGGCGCAGCTCCCGTTCTAAAACGGACTTCGCCCCAAAACGGAACAGCCGCCGGTGCGCATCCGAGCAGGTGCGCGCGCGTCGGTTTTGCCCCCGCGCTACACTTTCCCTGAGCGGAGCGGATGGCAGAAGCGGCAATCAAGACAAAAAGCGCGTGGGCCGAGCGCATCGGGGCGCTTAAGAACGTGCCCCCGGTGCTCGCGATCCTGTGGGAATCCGGTCCCGCGGTCGTGACCTGGGGCCTAATCCTGCGCTTTTTGGTCGCGGGCGGCCCCCTGCTCGGCGCGTGGATCGCGAAAAACATCATCAACGGCGTCGAGTCGGCGATCCGCGGACGGGGTGTCACGCCGCACTTCTGGGCCTTTGTCGCGGCGGAGGTCGCGGTAGTGGTCGGCACGGGCCTGATCGCGCGGGTGATCGACTACTGCGACGCGCTGCTGGCCGACCGCTACACGCACTATGTTTCGATCCGGGTCATGCGCCAGGCCGCGCAGCTGGACCTGACCACATACGAAAATCCCGAGTACTACGACCGCCTGGAGCGCGCGCGGGTGCAGGCCACTGACCGCCTGGCGATGATCCAGATGATGGGCCGGCTTATCCAGCAGGTCATCGCGACCGTGCTGTTCTCGAGCGTCCTGCTGTGGAAAGCGCCCCTGCTGCTCCTGCTGCTTGCCGTCGCGGTTATTCCGTCATTTTTGGGGGAAACGCACTTCGCTTTCCTGGGCTACGCCAAGAACTTCCGCCAAACCCCGGCCAAGCGCGAGATGGACTACATCCGCCAGGTCGGCGGGTCCAAGGAGGCCGCGAAGGAGCTCAAGCTTTTCAACCTGAGCGAGTACTTCACGGACCGGTTCGCGCGGCTTTCCGAAGGGATCTACACCGAGAACGTCGCGCTCTCGAAGCGCCGGCTGGCCTGGGGCGGGCTGTTTTCCGTCATCGGCAACGGCGGCTACTACGGCTCCTATGTTTACGTCATCTGGCGGGCCATCCACGGCGGCTACGACATCGGCACCTTTGCCTTCATCACCGGAGCGGTGCAGCAGGCGCAGGCTGCCCTGCAGCAGGTTTTTTCGCTCGCCTCCGGCATCGCCGACCAGGCCCTGTTCCTGACCGACCTGATCGGGTTCTTCGAGATGAAGCCGACCGTGGTCTCGGTCGCGAACGGCCGCAGGGTGCCCCGGCCCATTCGCGACGGCTTCGAGTTCCGCAACGTCTCATTCTCCTACCCCGGCACGGCGCGCAAGGTGCTCAAGGACTTCAACTTCCACCTGAAGCCGGGCGAGCGGATCGCGCTGATCGGCGAGAACGGCCAGGGCAAAACCACGGTCGTCAAGCTGATCACGCGGCTCTACGACCCCACCGAAGGCCAGATCCTGCTCGACGGCGTGGACCTGCGCGAGTACGCGCTCGACGACCTCCACCAGGAGATGGGCGTCATCTTTCAAGACTTCATGCGGTACGAGATGACGGTGCGCGACAACATCGCGGTGGGCCGCGTGGAGCTGCCGCACACTGAAGAAGAAATCGCGTCAGCCGCCGAAAAGTCGCTTGCCGCTAGCGTGGTGCGCAAGCTGGGCGCGGGGTACGACCAGATGCTGGGCCGCCGGTTCGAGTCCGGCGTGGACCTTTCAGGCGGCGAATGGCAGCGCATCGCGCTGGCCCGGGCCTACCTGCGCGATGCGCAGCTGTTGATCCTGGACGAGCCGACGGCTGCGCTCGACGCGAAGTCCGAGATGGAGGTCTTCGAGCGGTTCGCCGAACTGACGACGCACAAGATGGCGCTGTTTGTTTCGCACCGGTTCTCGACCGTGCGCATGGCCGACCGTATCGTGGTACTCGCCGGGGGGCAGTTGGTGGAGGAGGGCGACCACATGCGGCTGATGGCGCTGGGCGGACGGTACGCGGAGATGTTCGAGATGCAGGCTGCGAGCTACCGGTAACGTTGTGTCCAGGCTCGGTGCTTCTGAAGGATGGGAGCCGATCGTCGTCCCGGAGAGCCGGATCCTTCCCTCGGGGACCAGAGCGTCTAACCAAAAGGAGTGAACGCGTGACGGAGGGCAATCGAGTGGCGGCGGAAGAAACTCGGCGGGCGGCGGACGAGCAGTTGCGGGAGGCAGCCCGGGAGGACGTGCACGAG
>CAXTTW010000353.1:0-3056 GCA_964247255.1 uncultured Acidobacteriaceae bacterium | reverse complement strand
GCCTACAAGTACTTCGAGAACGAGAAAGACCGGGCCATGCTGCCGTGGGTTCGTAAGTTCAACCCCTACGATCTCTACTCCAAGGCGCACACCAAGCCGAATCTGAAGGAGTTGAAACCCTTCTACGACGACCTGTTCGCGGAGTTTCTTCCGGCGAGGCTGGCCTGGTGACTCAGCGCACCTTGCCCGCCTCGTTGATTAGGAGTACGTCCGAAAACACGGCCGTATCCACCGTGGCGGGCAGGTGCGAGCAGAAGCCGATCCCGGCGTAGAAAGGCTCTTTAAAATCGACCCGGATGGGCGGGCCGAACTGGTGCAGCGGCTCGTCGCCGAGCGCGATGTAGATCGCGACCTCCTTGCCGCGCTTTTCGATCCCGATACGCCGCGCTTTAACCCCGGCGAGCGTGCCGCCGAACCGGAACTGCGCGTCCTGCATCATCGCACCGGCCTCCGGGCGCTCGGCCAAGTGGATCAAGCCCCCGCCGTGTTCGCCCACGACGGCTTCGGCGGAGTCGTCGTCAAGCGTTTGGCGCAGAATCAGCACCGCCTTGCGGTCGTCGTAGCCCTGCGGGTCGGGAAAGCTCGCGTCCGCGGCAAGCGAGACGTCGCCCGAAAGCTTCTTCCAGACAAAGCGAAACTCGTCGCGCGAGTACCAGATGTTATATCCGGCGGAGTGAATCGTGTACCGCCGGGTAGCCGCATCGTAAGTCGACGAGCCGGGAGCGAGCGCGCCGCCGACATCGGACTGACCGTCGAAGATACCGAGCGGCATCGCCTCAGTCTTGGTCGGGCGATGGAACCCTGCCGGAGGCGGCACCTGTTTGTGCGTGGGCGAGCCCGGCAGCGCCCAGTCCGGGATCTGCGGGGCTTGCCAAAGAAGGAGCATGACTAAGGCGAGCATGGCGGTCCCTACCGGAGCTGTTCGTAGCTGACGTAGGCGAAGTGCTCCGAGTCCGGAGCCCAGGAATTGACGTTCATGGAGCCCTGCCCGCCGCGCAGCTTCACCAGCGTCTTGGGCATGTTCCCGACGCGGTCACCGTCGACCGGTACCATCCGCAGGGTCACCGCGAGCTCGCGCGAGTTATGCGTCGGGGTGCCCGCCGGATAAGTAATGTACACCAGCTTTTTCCCGTCCGGCGCGATGTGCGGGAACCAGTCTTCTTCGCTGTCGTCGACCACCTTTTCCGCCGGCCCGCCGGCAGCCGGGAAGCGCCAAACCGCCTCCTTGCCGGACCGGTCGGAGTTGATATAGACCCACTTGCCGTCCGGTGAGTAATCCGGCCCGTCGTCGTGGCGCGGGTCGGCGGTGAGCTGCGTTTCCGGGCCACCCGCCGCGGGCATGGAGTAGATGTCGAACTGCCCGCTTCCCTTTCTTTGCGCGACAAAGGCCAGCGTCTTGCCGTCCGGCGACCAGCCGTGAAAGTAGCTGGGCACCTCGGTCGTCTTCTGCTGCGGGGCGGTCCCGTCCGCGTTCGCAACGAACACCTCCGACCCATGACTGGACGGGGTCGAGGCCGAAAAAGCCAGCTTGGTCCCGTCCAGCGAAAGCGCCTTGTCGTTGTTGCAGTCCAGCCCCGCCGGCAGCGTGAGCTTGTGCGGCATAGCCGGCCCGCTCGCACTCAGATCCAGCCGGTAGATCCCCCCGGCGTGGTTCAGGATCAGGTACTTGCCGTCCGGCGACCAGTTCGGCGCTTCCCACACGGAGCCGTCGGTGTACACCTCGCGCGAGGTCCCATCGGCCACGCTGTACACGAACACATGGCTGCGCAGGCGCGGCTCAGACGGCACGGCCGGACGGGGCGCGACCAGCTGCTGGCCCATGGCGGCTCCGGCGAGGAGAACAATCGCGTTTCTGAACAAGGGACCCCTTCCGATCTCACGTGCGTCGACGAATCCACCATAGACGGCCCGCGCCCGGACTGTCCAGAAACGGACAGGGTGTCCAGAAGCGGACATTCCCGTTTCAATGGTCGCGAGCAGAATCAGGCATTTAGGCTTCTCCCGCAACGGCCCTCTACGTGCAAAGTACTCGGCATAGGGAACCCTCATCGCCAAGGAGCCCGCATGCTCTCCGTTCTCGCCGACCTCCGCTATGCCCTGCGCCAACTCCGCCGCGCTCCCGGCTTCGCGCTCGCCGCCGCGGGTACGCTTGCGCTCGCCATCGGCGCGACTACCGCGCTGGTCAGCGTGCTGCGCGCGACGCTGCTCAATCCCACGCCGTTTCCACGTATCGACCGGGTCGTCTCCCTCCAGGACACGACCCGCAACGACGCGAACTTCGACGGCATCACCAACGTCCCCCGCGCGGTCGCCCTCGACGAATTGCGCACAAGCGATGGCGGGCGCGTATTCGACGCGCTCGGGTTCTTCTATGCGGACTCGCTCGCGCTGTCCCTCAAGGGCGAGCCGCCCAGCTCGACGCCGTACATCGCCGTGTCCGGCGCGTTTTTCAGGGTGCTGGAAGCGAAGCCTCTGCTTGGGCGCACGCTCATGCCGGCCGACGACGCGCCCGGTGCCCCGGAGACCGCGGTGCTGGGCTACGGCCTGTGGTGGCGCCTGTTCGCGGGCAGCCCCGGCGTGGTGGGCCGGACCGTGAGCCTGAACGGCAAGCCCGCGACGGTCGTGGGCGTCATGCCGAAGGGCTTCAGCTATCCGACCGGGATCGAGCTGTGGAAGCCCGCGCACATCCCCATGCTGACGCAAAGCTATCGCGGGACCAGCTCGCGCTATCTCAACGCCGTCGCGCGCCTGAGTGAGCTAGTCACGCTCGACCAGGCCCGCCAAGCCGTCGATCTGCTCGCCGCCCGGCTGGCCCGCGCCTACCCGGCCACCGATGCCGAGTGGGGCTTCCGGGTGCAGCCGCTGCGGGCGGTCATCCTGGGCGAGTACCGGCAGGCGCTGTTCCTGCTCTCCGCCGCCGTCGCGATGCTGCTCGTGATCGCCTGCGCCAACGTCGCGGGCCTGCAGCTCGCGCGCAACGCGGCGCGGGAGCCTGAGATCGCGATCCGGCGCATGCTGGGCGTCGGCAGCGCGCGGCTCCTGCGCCAGCTTTTAAC
>CAXTTW010000352.1:0-3058 GCA_964247255.1 uncultured Acidobacteriaceae bacterium | reverse complement strand
TCCATCTCCTCTCCGGCGCGGCCGAACAGCAGCGGGTCGCCGGACTTAAGCCGTACCACCACCCGCCCGGCGCGCGCGCCCGCGATCATCAGCTCGTGGATCCGCTCCTGTGTGACAGAGGCGCGCCCGCAACGCTTGCCCACGCTGACCACCTCCGCGTTTTCCGGGGCCAGGTCGACGATCGCCTGGGGCACCAGGTCGTCGTGCAGCAGGAGCTCCGCCGAGGCAAGCAGCCGGGCGGCCTTGACCGTAAGCAGGTCCGGGTCGCCCGGGCCCGCGCCCACCAGCATCACCGTGCCGGGGGTGTGTTCGATAGGGTGCCGAGATTGAGGCATGTGCGGCTTGGGCGCGGTCCCCATCAGCGAGGCCAGGTGCTCATGCGGCAGCGCCAGCTTGCGCGAAGGGCAGCTTTGCGACTCGCACACAGGCCGCCCGCCCAGCAGCCCCAGCAGGGACTTACGCTCCTCGCTCGCCGGGTAGGCGGCCAGCACCTCGCGCCGCAGCTTGCCGAGCATATGCAGCCAGGGGCCCAGGTCGTGCGGCAGCGCCGCGTCGATCTCCCGCTTCAGCTTCTGCGCGGTCGAAGGACTCTCCCCGGCGGTCGAGATCGCGATCTGCAGGTCGCCCCGGCTCACGACGCAGCCGTAGAAGAAGTCGCAGTGGGGGATGTCGTCGACCGCGTTGCAGGGCTTGCCCGCGGCCTCGCAGAGCCGGTACACGTGCCGGTTGACCTGCGTGACGTCGGTCCCCGCGATGACCAGGAACTGCCCGTCGATGTCGTCGTCCGCAAATGCGCGCCGGTGCCACGCGATCGCTCCGCGCGCGAGGAGGCGCTCGACCTCCGGTTTGCCCCAGGGCGCCACCACCGTGACCCGCGCCCCGCTCGCGACCAGCGATTCGATTTTGCCGGTCGCGACCTCGCCCGCGCCCACCACCAGGCAGGGCTTGCCGGTCAGCTTGAAGAAGACGGGCAGCAGGCTCATTTACATATCCGCCGAGACGGTCTGGGGCGCGCCGCCCGCGTCGCGCTCCACCGGCACTACCGTTTCGCCGGCCAGCTGCGCGCGCAGTTCGTCGTTGGAGTGCCGCGCGAAGTAGGCCCGCAGGGTTTCGCCCTCGCCTAAACGCTTGCCTTGATACGTCTTCAGCAGCCGCTCGATCGCTTCCGGGACCTCGGTCGCCGGGATGCGGTAGCCCACCGGCCGCGCCGCCCCGGCGTACTGGCCGACCGACCCGCCCACGCAGAAATAGTACGCGTCCACCAGCCGCCCCTCATGCTTGATCTTTTTGCCCTCGATGCCGATATCGGCGATCCAGTGCTGGCCGCAGGAGTTGGGGCAGCCCGTCACATGGAGCCGCAGCTGCTGGTCGAACTCCGGCACGCGCTCCTCCAGCTCGTCGACCAGCCAGCGCGTGAAGCCCTTGGTCTCCGTGATCGCGAGCTTGCAGAACTCAGTGCCCGTGCAGGCCACCGCGCCGCGCCAGAACTGCGAGCCCTCGACCTTGATGCCGTGCTCGCCCAGCTCCCGCGCGAACTCGCCGGCGCGCTCGGTCGGGATGTCGATGAACAGCAGGTTTTGCCCGACGGTGGTCCGCATGTGGTTCGAGCCGTACCGTTCGGCCAGGTCGGCCACAGCGGCCATCTGGTCGCCCGTCATGCGCCCCCGCAGCACCGACGCGCCCACGTAGCTGAGACCGGGCTGCCGCTGCGGGTGGATGCCCACGTGGTCTCGCAAAACATCGTCCGGCACGTTCTCCGGCACGGCCTCCGGAAGCGGCGAGCCCAAGCGGCTGTTCAGCTCGGCGAGGAACGACTCCGCCGTCCAGCCTTCCTTCATGAACAGGTACTTCAGCCGCGCCCGGTCGCGGCTTTCGCGCAGGCCCTGCTGGTCGCGAAAGATCTCCGCAATCGCGCGAGCCACCGAGAATGCGCGGTCCTCTGGCACCCAGCAGTCCAGTTTCAAAGCCATGTGCGGCTCGTTCGACAAGCCCCCGCCGACGCGCAGGGAAAAGCCTTTTTCGGACCCGCGCAGGGTCGCCGTCAAGCCAATGTCGTTGATCTCCGGATACGAGCACCAGATCGGGCAGCCGGTGACCGAAATCTTGAACTTGCGCGGCAGATTGTAAAACTCCTCGTTGGCGATCAGGTCACTCGCGATGGCCAGCGCGACCGGCGAGGTGTCGAACAGCTCGTGCCCATCCACGCCTGCTACCGGGCAGGCGGTCACGTTACGCGCCACGTCGCCGCACGCGCCCTTGGGCGACAGGCCCACCTTGTCGAGCGCATCCACCACCTCGGGCAGGCTTTCGATGGTGAGCCAGTGCAGCTGGATGTTCTGCCGGACCGTGATGTCGGCCTGGTTGCGCGCGTACCGCTTGGTCAGGTCGGCGATCACGCGCATCTGCGCCGCCGTCAGCTGTCCGGCAGGCGCGATGATGCGCATCATGAAATACGCGCTCTGGAGACCTTCGCCGGCCTTGCCGCCGGTCACCCCCGCGCCGTCGCCCTGGGTGTACACGCCCCACCACTTGAAGTAGACCGAAGCCCAGTCCGGGAGCACGCTTGCGCGGCCTTCACGTGCGAACCGGCGCACCTGGTCGAACTGTTCCCAGGCGTTGTTCTCAATCTTGAGGCGCTCCATGCGCTGAGCTTTGGTTTCCTTCACTTCGGGCATCGTGGTCCTTTTTGTCGAGAAAATGAAAAAGCCCGCCTGAACCGGCGGGCAGGGAAGCGTCGGGGCACTCCCTACCGCAGGCGTTTCCAACAGGAGTGAAGTGGGCGGATGCTCATAAGTAAGAGAGTACGAGGGTGAGGTTTGGGCGTCAAAATTCGCTTTCACCCGCTTAGAAAGAAAATGTGGCCTGCAGAAAGACCCGCCGCGAGGCAGACCCGTTCGGCGAGGAGAAGATCTGCCCGGCAAGTGCGTTCGAACGGCCGAAGGTCGGTGAGTCGATGGTGCCCGTGGGCGGGGCGTAGTTGATGATGTTGAGCAGGTTGAGCGCCAGCACGTTGAAGTTGAGGTTGTAGCGCCTGCCGGAGCCGCCGCCTCCTCCGAAC
>CAXTTW010000351.1:0-3063 GCA_964247255.1 uncultured Acidobacteriaceae bacterium | reverse complement strand
GGCTAGGTGGCCCAGCGCGACGGGGCTCTGCGACTCGGCCCAGACACCGGCGTTTTGCCCGTAAACGTGGACGTTGTCGTCGTCCCCGCCGGCGACGAAAAAGCTCTTCCCATCCGGGCTCCACACGATGCCGGTAAAGCTGTTCGGGACCGGGATCGCCTGCTTCTGCACCGGCGTGGGCGTGGACACGTCGAACACGAACACCCACTCGGTGGAATCCGCGGGGTTGGTGCTGCCCGCGTTCGCGCCGGAAGGGTAGTTCTCCTGGTTGTAGCCGCTGGTCAGGATCAGCAGCGTTTTGCCGTCGGGGCTCACCGCGGTCGTCACCGCCTGGCCCGCGATATAGGTCGGGTTGTCGGGGAGGTGCGGGTTGAGCGATTGAAAGCGCGCGCCGTTGGGGGCGAGCGGGGTGATCCGCTGACCGGTCGAGAGCACCTGCGGCAGTCCCGAGTTGAGCCCATTCATCGTGCTTTGGGCATGCATGGGTGCTGCCGCAACGGCGCAAGCGCTGAGGGCGCTCGCGAAGATTGCCCGGGAGTTGCTGCGGGTCATACGGGTCATACGGATCATACGGGTCTCTCCTGTTGCCGGCGGGCCGGCGTGCGTCGCGGAACGGCTTTAAGTCGGAGGGCGAAAGCGCCCCGACCACCGTTCTCTCACCTCCCCCGTAAGTGCCGCGTTGCAATTCGGTGAATATGCCGTGAATGCTCGCCGGGCATGCTCACCGAACCGCCTGCGTGACCGTCGCGGCTTCGCTCGGCTATGCTCACGGTGCCGCCCAGGAAAGGATTTCCCGACGCCCATGCGCCTTGCCCTCCTCACCCTTCTCGCAGCCCCCCTGCTCGCCGTGGCCCAGACTACCCTGTCCATCGACGCCGGCGCGGCCAAGGCCAAGAGCAGCCCCATGCTCTACGGCCTCATGACGGAGGAGATCAACGGCTCCTACGACGGCGGCCTGTATGCCGAGCTCGTCCGCAACCGGACGCCCCGGGCCGGCTTCGACGGGGCCGCGCATTGGGGGCTGCGTCTGGAGGGCCAGGCACGGGCGTCCATGGAGGTCGACAAAGCGGCCGGCCCCAGCGCGGCCATCGGCCAGAGCCTCAAGCTCCAAGTCGCCGCCGCGAGCGCGGAGAGCCCGGCGGGCGTCGAGAACGAGGGCTACTGGGGCATCCCCCTGCGCCCGGGCACGGCCTACAAGGCGTCCTTCTACGCCAAGGCGGCGAAGCCGGGTACGACGGTGACCGTGACCCTTCTCGACGACGACACGGGTAAGCCGATCGTCGAGAAAACGGTTACCGGCATCGGCGCAGACTGGAAGCAGTTTTCGACCGAGCTCCCCACCCCCGCCAACCTCCAAACCGGCTCGCGCCGCCACCTTGTGCTCTCGCTCACCGAGCCCGGTACGCTCTGGTTGACGCTGGTCTCCCTCTTTCCTCCCACCTTCCACAACCGCCCCAACGGCAACCGGCCCGACCTGATGGAGGGGCTCGCCGCCATGCACCCGGCCTTCCTGCGCCTGCCCGGCGGCAATTATCTCGAAGGCGACCACATCGCCGACCGCTACCCCTGGAAGCAGACCATCGGCCCGCTGGTGGACCGGCCGGGCCATCCCAGCCCCTGGCAGTACCGGTCCTCGGACGGCTTGGGCTTTTTGGAGTTCCTGGAGTGGACCGAGGACCTCGGGATCGAGCCGGTTCTGGCCGTCTACGCCGGCTACTCGCTCAAGGGCGAACACGTGGAGCCCGGCCCGGCGCTGCAGCCCTTCGTTCAAGACGCGCTCGATGAGATCGAATACGTGACCGGCGGCCCGGAGACGCACTGGGGCGCCGAGCGCGCGAAAAACGGCCACCCCGCGCCCTTCCCCCTCCACTACGTCGAGATCGGCAACGAGGACGAGTTCGACAAGTCCGGCTCCTACGACGGCCGCTACGCGCAGTTTTACGACGCGATCAAACAGCGCTATCAGAACCTTCAGCTCATCGCGACCACGCCCGTCAAGGGTCACCCAGTCGAGGTGCTGGACGACCACTTTTACCGCTCGACCGGCGAGATGTATGCCGATACGGACCATTACGACAAAACTCCGCGCGGCGGCACCAAAATCTTCGTCGGCGAGTGGGCGACGCGCGAGGGCGTGCCGACCCCAAACTTCGGCGCGGCCCTGGCCGACGCGGCCTGGATGACCGGCATGGAACGCAACTCGGACGTGGTCGTCCTGTCGAGCTACGCGCCACTGCTCACCAATGTGAACCCCGGAGGCCTGCAGTGGGACACCGACCTGATCGGCTATGACGCGCTGACCAGCTACGGCTCGCCGAGCTACTGGGCGCAGGTGATGTTCGCGAACCACCATGGGGATGAAATCCTGTCGGCCCGAATGGCCGGGAACACCTTGCGGATGTACCAGTCCACCACCCGCGACAGCCGGACCGGCACGGTGTACATCAAGTTGGTCAATGCGACCACCGATCCGGCCCCGCTCGCGGTCCGGCTCGACGGGCGCAAGGCCTCCGGGAACGCCCGCGTCTTTACCCTGTCCGCCCCTTCGACTGAGGCGACCAATTCGATCGCCGACCCCGTTCGGATCGTGCCGAAGGAGCATGCCGTGACCCCGATCGGCGCGGGGCTCGATCTGGTGCTGGAGCCGCTGTCGATCAACGTGATCGAGCTCCGCGAGTAGCATGGCTCAAAGAGAATCGATGATGCGACTCAGCCCAGCCCTGCTCCTCTTCCCCGCCCTGCTCGCCGCGCCCGTTTGGGCCCAATCCGAAGCCCAAACCGCGCCGCCGCCCACGGCAAGTGCCACGCTCTCGCCAGCGCTGGACAAGCTGCGCACCACGCTCGGCAACCTGCGGCTCGACAAGTGGAAGGCTCCCGGCCAGGTCCGTGAGGAAGCCCGCGCCAACATCGGCTCCCTGGGGCGCGACCTCGACGGAACGCTGCCCGGCCTGCTCGCCGCCGCCGATGCGGCACCGGGGGCGATTTCGCAGAACCTGCCTGTGTTCCGCAACGTGGATGCCCTCTACGACGTCCTGCTGCGGGTCGTCGAGACCGCCGACCTGT
>CAXTTW010000350.1:0-3096 GCA_964247255.1 uncultured Acidobacteriaceae bacterium | reverse complement strand
TTGCCGCCCCAGGCCCACCAGGGCGCCGGCGCCCTGGTGGGCCTGGGGCGGCAAGATCTCGGGCGGGTGATGGGGGCTTTACGGACGGGTCCCGCACCCCCTATTGAACAGGAGCGGCAATGATCGCGACGACGATAGATGCCTTGCAGGCATTTGCGCGCGGTGATGGGGCGTCGCCAAGCGGTAAGGCAGCGGACTTTGAATCCGCCATCCGAAGGTTCGAATCCTTCCGCCCCAACAAAGCTTGGATACACTATGATGCTCCAAGCCGGCCTTCACGCCCCGCATTCGCGATCCTTCGGCTGCTGGCGGCGCAGCAGCGCTAATCACATCGACGGCCCTTACGACTACGTGTTCGCAGCCTTCGCGTGACAGTTTGAGCAATCCGGGAACAAACGCCTGGCCTGATGGGGTATGGGCTGCTACGCTCGGGGAGTAGGAACAAGTTATGCCCAAGCTTGATCTCGTCACGAGCCGCAAGGATGTTGGGTTCTTCCCCGATGCGGCGATCGCCCTGGGCGATGCCATGAGCCACTACGATCAGTGGCTGGCTCCTACCTGCATCATCTCCGATGGACCCTACGGTCTTGGCCTCTTTCCTGGCGAAGCGAAGACGACCGACGACCTCGCGGCCTGGTACGCCCCCCACGCCGCCGCCTGGGCGCGACTCGCCACACCTGCGACCACCCTCTGGTTCTGGAACTCCGAAATCGGCTGGGCGACTGCGCATCCGGCGCTGGAGATGCACGGTTGGGAGTACCAGGAAACCGTGATCTGGGACAAAGGCATCCAGCACGTCGCGGGCAACGTCAATTCGAAAACTATTCGCGGCGTGCCCGTGGTGACCGAGGTCGCCGTCCGCTACACGCGCCGGCTGGAGTTAAAAGACGCAGGCGGCCAGACCCTGCCCGCCAAAGCGTGGCTTCGCGCTGAATGGCAGCGGTCGGGCCTACCCCTTTATCGTTCGAACAAGGCCACCGGCACCGCCAACGCGGCGACGCGCAAGTACTTGACCCAGTGCCACCTGTGGTACTTCCCGCCGGGCGAGGCCATCGAGGCTATGGCCCGCTACTGCGCCGAGCATGGCGCCGCGACCGACCGGCCATACTTCAGTATCGACGGTCGAATGCCGGTCACGGCCGCAGCGTGGGACCGCATGCGCGCGAAGTGGACCCATACGCATGGAATGACCAACGTCTGGCAGTGTCCGCCCGTGCACAATGGCGAGCGGATTAAGGAGAAAGGCGCCTACCTGCACGCCAACCAGAAGCCGCTCGCGCTGATGCGGAAGCAGATTGTCGCCACTACCGACTTTGGCGACGTCGTCTGGGAGCCGTTCGGCGGATTGTGCTCGGCGTCGGTCGCCGCAATCGAGCTAGGCCGCAAGGCGTTCGCGTCCGAGATGAGTCCCGACTACCACGCGATCGCCTGCCGTCGGATAACCCGACTTGTTGAGCAGGGAAAGCTGCTGGTCGCATGAACGAACAACTAGAAGGCGTTGATGGGGGACAGGAAGCGGAGCCGCTGGATGAACTGGAGGAAACGAAAAAGGGCGCACCCGCCGCGCCGGAACCGCACGACGGACCCGCAACCGACCATCCTCACCGGGAACTCTGGCTCAATGTGCGTCGGGCGCTCTATGCGATCCCTACCTTCTTCAAGACCAAGATCACCATCGCCGGCATACGCGCGACGGACATCCACTCGCTGAACAGCTCCCTTGGTGCGTCCATCGAACAGTCGGTAGTCGATCAACTGAACGAGCTACGCGACATCTGGGATCCGAAGGACCCGGACGGCGCGCGCAAATACCAGCATCTGGCGTTCAAGCGGCAGAGCGCCAACTGGCCCGACGTGCTGTTGACCAGCGGCGTGCCCGACGAGGCGCCCGTGATGGGCATCGAGCTCAAGGGCTGGTTCGTCCTGGCCAAGGAGGGTGAGCCCTCCTTCCGCTACAAGGTCAATCCAAACGTCTGTACCGATCTCGATCTGGTGGCCGTCTATCCCTGGAACCTGGACGAGGTGCTGTCGGGTACCCCCTACCTCATGACACCCTTCGTCGCGGAGGCCCGCTACACCGCCGAGATGCGGAACTACTACTGGCAGCACAGCCGCCGCTCGACCGGTAACACCGTCATCCATGAAGCCCGCGACCAGGGTCACTACCCCAAGCGTGGTGATCACTTCTCCGACGAACCGGCCAGCGATGCTGGCAAGAACTTCGGGCGCGCGTCCCGTGCCGGTATTATGAGAAACTTTATCTCCACTACGTTTGACGAGGTGGTGGCGGGCATCCCGCTCAATGCGTGGAACGCCTTCTTTAAAAACTTCCGGGAAGGCTTGAGCCTGACCGAAGTGACCGGTGAGATCCGAAGGCGTCGCGCTCTCCTCCAAGTTGACGATGAGCAAGAGGGAGATTTGGCCCAGTTGTTGCGCCGGATGCTCGACTACGTGGAGCGGGTGTCCGGGAGCGAGGTAACGGACGTCGGTGGGCGCCTGCACGGCGAGGGCGTTAAGCTCATCGCCGTGGTCCTGGCGCAGGAACTGCGCAACGCTTTTGCCGACGCAAGGAACGAGGCCGAGATCGTCGTCTTCAAGGCAGGATCGCTCTCGGTAGCCGCGTCGGGCGACGTCAAGTACATACAGGGAAAGCTTAACTCTTTCGACAACGCGGCTGGCGACGGCATCGAGCGCGTACGGATCGAAATGACGATGGCGGACGATGGCATCTTCCGTATCAAAACAGTCAAAGCCCTCTAGCCATCTATCGCCGGACCTGCCCGCCTGCAACGCCTCGGAATTGCAGGAAGCAAGCCAGCGTCGGTCACGGCAAGCACGACCAGGGGCAAACAGGACGTCAAACCCATATGCGGCAGCATATCAGCTTGACCATCTTTTCGAAGATTTAAGTTCCTCCGCCCCAACCACGCTCAGGACCGCACCGCCATGCCGCAGCCCTTCGCCGAGTTTGCCGGCCCTCTCCCGCCGCAAGCCCCGTTGCGTGCCGCCATCACCGCCGCGTACCGCCGGCCGGAGCCGGACTGCCTGCCGCCGTTGCTCGCCGCCGCCACGCGGCCGGAGCCCGTGGTCCAAGAG
>CAXTTW010000349.1:0-3110 GCA_964247255.1 uncultured Acidobacteriaceae bacterium | reverse complement strand
CGCGCAGCGCGGCCACAACGTTGCCCAGTGTCTGCAGCGGACGCAGCAGGCGGTCCGCGAACGACGCCTGGACCAGCGCCCAGCCGAGCAGCAGAAAGATGCCCGTTCCGGCCCAGATCGCAGCGCCGCCGTGCGCGTCCCGGAGCAGCACAGCGGCCAGCGCGAAGACCGGCAGCCCTAGCGTCGCGAGCAGCACGCGCAGCCGCCGCTCGTACCCCAGCCGGCGGGGGCTGCGGCCCAGAGGAATGCGTTTGCGCTTTCTTGTCACCGGCCTCCTTGTCTGCGACAACTGTGCGCCGTCCGCTCACCCCCCGAACCCATGCTTCTCCATCCGCCGGTACAAGGCCCCCCGGCTCAGTCCAAGCAGCTCGGCGGCCTGCGTGACGTTGCCCCCGGCGCGTGCTAAAGCCTTGCGGACGAGCAGCGCTTCCACCGCCTCCAGGGGCAGGTCGTCGATCCCGCTCACGGCGCCCCGCTCCGCGGGCAGCTGCAGGTCTCTCTGCTCCACCAGCGGACCGCGCGCCATCAGCGCCGCCCGCTCCATGGTGTGGTCCAGCTCCCGCACATTGCCCGGCCAGCCGTGGGCGAGCAGTGCCTGTAAAGCGCTCGCGGAAAGACCGGAAGTCGTTCGCCGGTACTTCGCCGCGTACTGCGCTAGGAAGTGCGCGGCCAGCGGCGCGATGTCCTCCCGGCGCTCGCGCAGTGGCGGCACGCGCAGCTCCACCGTGTTCAAGCGGAACAGCAGATCTTCCCGGAACCGGCCCTCCTGTGTTTCGCGCCGCACGTCCGCGTTGGTCGCGGCGACCACCCGCACATCCACCCGGACGGTCCGCGACGAGCCCACCCGCTCCATCTGCCCCGTCTCCAGCACGCGCAGCAGCTTCGCCTGCTGGCGCAGCGGCACGTTGGCGATCTCGTCCAGAAACAGCGTCCCTCGATCAGCCAGCTCGAACCGACCCACCCGGTCCGTGCGCGCGTCGGTAAACGCTCCGCGCACGTGGCCGAACAGCTCGCTCTCGAAGGTGCCTTCCGGCAGCCCGCCCGTGTTGACGGCGACCAGAGACTGCCCCGCCCGCGCCGACACCGCATGAAGCGTCTGCGCGACCACCTCCTTGCCCGCGCCGTGCTCGCCGGTGATGAGCACGTTCGCATCCGATGGGCCCACCCGGGCGATCGCCTCCACTAACCCGCGCATCGACGGGGCTTCCGCGATAAACAAGGGCCGCCCGGGCACCCGCAGCAGCAGCTCCGCCTCGAGAGCGCGCGCCCGCTTCAGCGCGGCATGGAGCTCCACCTGCGTCCGCACCACGGTCAAGAGGCGCTGGTTTTCCCAGGGTTTCTGGAGGAAGTCGCGCGCGCCCAGCCGCATGGCCTCCACCGCGAGCTCCACGTTGCCCCAGGCCGTCATCGCGATCACCGGCAGCCCCGGCTCGGCCGCGAGCGCCGCCCGGATCAGCTCCAGTCCTTCGGTCCCGGAAGTGGTGTCGCGCGTGTAGTTCAGGTCGAGCAGCGCCGCGTCGAAGCTTTCGGACGCGAGCTCCCGCAGAGCCTCCGCGGGCGAACGCGCCGTATGGACCTCCCACCCTTCCGGCCGCAGAAGCAGCGCCAGCGCCTCGAGGATGTGAGGCTGGTCGTCGGCGATGAGCAGGCATGCGCGCATAGCTGCCATTATGGAACGCGCGCCCGCAGTACGCCCGTGCGCGCGTCCTCGATCGACACGTGAAATAGGTCCAGCGTCGCCCCGGTCGCCCTCGCCAGCTCCACCTTGGCTTTCTCAAACGTCGCTTCCGCCGCCGCGACGGTCGACTCCGCCAGCGCCAAGTCCCTTTGCGCCGTCAAGGTTTGCACCGCCGAGCCTGCCCCCAGCTTCTGCTCCTCCTTCGCGGTCGCAAAGGTCTTCCGGGACAGGTCCCGTGCTGTCCGTGCCGAAACCACGCGCGCCCCGTTCTGCTCCAGCGCATACTGCGCGTTGCGCACCTCGATCCGGATTTGCTTGCGCTGCTGCTGGATCCTGAGCTCCGCCTGCCGGTACTCGAGCTCCGACCGGTACTGGTCCGACTTGAAGACGCGGTTCCTGAGCGGGAGCGCCACCGTCAGGCCCACCTCGTAGTCGGGAGATGAGTTGTTGAACGCGCTTCGGAACGACGAGCCGAAGTCGGCCGGCACCGTGGCGGTCGCGGTGGAAAGCACATTGCCGCGTCCGGCCAGGCCCGTGCCTCCGTAATAGCCCAGCAGGTCCACCGTCGGCAGCACCGCGTTGCGCGCCGCACGCTTGCTGATCTCTCGATTCTTGAGGTCGATGTCCGACTCCTGCAGCTCCGTCCGGTCCCTGAGCGCCCGCCCGATCAGCTCCTGCAGCGAGTCCGAGGCCGCCGCCGCATCCGGCGAGGCTGCCGTCACCGGCACCACCGGGATCTCCTCCAGCGTCGGGTCGTCCAGGTTTTTCGTCAGCGCGTTCTTGATCAGCGACTCCTGCAGCTGCAAGGTCGTTTTCGCGACCGTCAGGTCGCCGTCCCGCGCCGCCACCTCGCCCTCCGCTTTGGTCACGTCCAGCGCCGGGATCGCCTGGAGCGCCAGCTGCTTGCGGTCGCTCGCGAGCGTGTCGTTCGCGAACTGCAACGACCGCTCCTTGACCTGCTCGTCCTGGTACGCGCTCACGAGATCCCAGTAGATGTTCGCGATCTGCGTCACCGACGCGATCAGTTGGTCCTTGAACGCGATGTCCGAGATCGAACGGTCGTTCTGCGCGATACGGAGGTAGCGCAGGTTCGTTTGGCGGCCCGCGCCGGCCAGCAGCGGCTGCTGCAAGCGGAACTGGTAGTACGAGTTCAGCGTCGGGTTGATGACGTTGAACGGGCTGTTCTGCGCCACGCGGCTGTTTTGCAGGAGGAAGTTGAGCGTCGCGCCGGTTGAGAACGCCTGCGTGTACTGCCACAGACTGCCGATGGTATTCGTCTGCGCCGTCGGCACGCCCAAAACCTGCACATTCGAGAGCGGCTGGGTATAGTGCTCATCCGTAACCGTGCCCTGGATCAGCGGGTCGTACGAGTTCACCACAGTCCCCGAGCCCAACGTGGACTGCACCAAACCGCCCGCGCCCGCGCCCGAGC
>CAXTTW010000348.1:0-3121 GCA_964247255.1 uncultured Acidobacteriaceae bacterium | reverse complement strand
GCCGGTGGAGTTCGGGGCGCTGCTCAACCTCGGGGGCGGCGTGATTCTCTCGGCCTCTCCGGAGTTGTTCTTCCGGCTCCGCAGCCGTCAGATCACAGTCCGGCCCATAAAGGGTACCGCAAGGCGGGGCCGAACGCCGGAAGAAGACGATGCCCTGGCCCGGGAGCTGGCCGCGGACGAGAAAAACCGGGCGGAGAACATCATGATCGTCGACCTGCTCAGGAGCGACCTGGGGCGGGTCGCGGCCGCGGGCTCGGTGCGGGTGGGGAAGCTGTTCGAGGTGGAGCGGTTCCCTTCCCTTCTCCAGATGAGCTCGGAGATCGCGGCGGAGCTGCGACCGGAGGTAGACCTCCACGCGCTGTTCGCGGCGCTGTTCCCGTCGGGATCGATCGTGGGCGCGCCCAAGGTGCGGACCATGCAGATTGTCCGCGAGCTGGAAGGGCGGGAGCGGGGCGTGTACACGGGAGCAATCGGCTACGTGGAGCCAAGCGGGGATGCGGTCTTTTCGGTCGCGATCCGGACGGGGGTGCTCGCGGACGAACGCTTCACGATGGGCGTCGGTGCCGGGATCACGTGGGACTCCGTCGCTGAAGAGGAGTATGCGGAATGCCTGCTGAAGGCCGCATTTCTTGAGAACCCGCCGCGGCTGATCGAGACGATGCGCTGGGAGGACGGGGCCTGCGCGCTGCTGCCCCTGCACCTCGAGCGTCTGCGGCGCTCGGCCGGGGCGCTCGGATTTGCGCTGGACGGGGTGGAAGCGGCGCTGATAGCGCACGCGGGCGGGCTTGGCCATGGACCGTGGAAGGTCCGGATGACCGTCGGGCGGGATGGGTCGTCGGAGTTCGCCACGCCCGAGCCCGTCCTTGACGGAGACGCCCCGCTGCGGGCGATGCTGTGGCCGGAGCCGGTGCGGTCCGGGGATCGTTGGCTCCGGCACAAGACCACGCGGCGCGCGGTGTACGACCGGGCTGCGCGCACGGCGCGGGAGCAGGGCTGCGTGGACGCGCTGTTCCGGAACGAACGCGGGGAGGTTACCGAAGGAGCGATCCACAACGTGCTGATCCGCTCGGGGGAGCAGTGGCGCACGCCGCCTCTGGGATGCGGCGTGCTGCCGGGGGTGTTCCGCGCGCACCTGATTCAAGATCTGCCGGGGCTGCGCGAGGAAGCGTTCGGGCTGGAGGCGCTGCTGGGGGCGGACGAGGTGTGGCTGTGCAACGCGGTGCGGGGGATGCGGCGGGTGAGTCTCGTCGGCGGTTAGGGCTCCGGCGCGCGAGGCCGATGCTATCGTGAAAACTGCCATGAGCCACGACCTCCCAAAGCAGTACGACCCTGCCGCGATTGAGAAGAAATGGGCCGCGTTTTGGGCCGAAAACGACCTGTGGAAGCCTAACCCGGAGGCGGCGGGATCTGCGTTCACGATGCTGCTGCCGCCGCCCAACGTGACCGGGCGGCTCCATATGGGTCACATGCTGAACCAGACGGAGATGGACATCCTGGCGCGGTGGCGGCGGATGCGGGGCGAGCCCGTGCTGTGGGTGCCGGGAACGGACCACGCGAGCATCGCCACGCAGATGATGGTGGAGCGGCAGCTGCGGGCCGAGGGGACCACCCGGCAGGAGCTGGGGCGGGCGGGGTTTCTCGACCGCGCCTGGCGGTGGAAGGAGGAGTACGGCGGGGCGATCGCGGAGCAGATGCGGCGGCTGGGAGTGAGCGTGGATTGGTCGCGCGCGTACTTCACAATGGACGCCGGGTTGTCGGGGGCGGTCGTGGAGGCGTTTGTGCGGCTGCACGAGGCGGGGCTGATCTATCGGGGCAAGTACATCGTGAACTGGGATCCGGTACAGGGGACGGCGGTCTCGGACCTGGAGGTGGTGCACGAGGACCGGATGGGCAAGCTGTACCATGTGCGCTACCCGCTGGCCGATGGGTCGGGCTCGATCGTGATCGCGACAACCCGGCCGGAGACAATGCTGGGGGACGCGGCGGTGGCGGTGAACCCGTCGGATGCGCGGTATACGGGATTTATCGGGAAGATGCTGGTGCTTCCTTTGGTGAAGAGGGAGATCCCGGTGGTCGCGGATGGTTGGGCGAACCCGGAGTTCGGGACCGGCGCGGTGAAGGTGACGCCGGCACACGACCCGAACGACTTCGCGATCGGGGAGCGGCATGGGCTCCCGCAGCTGACCATTATGGACGCGCAGGGGCGGATCGACCTGCCGGGGTCGCCCTATCACGGGCTGGACCGGTTCGCGGCGCGGGAGCGGGTCGTCGCGGACCTCCAGGAAGCCGGGCTGCTGGTGGAGGTCAAGGACCACCCGATGTCGATCGGGCTGAGCCAGCGGACGGGGGCGGTGATCGAGCCGCGGCTCTCGACGCAGTGGTTTTTGCGCACGGCGGACTGGACGGACGAAACGGGCCAGGTTCGCGAAGGGCTGGGGAGAAAGGCGCGGGAGGCCGCCGCGCCCGCTGAAGGCGAGCCCGCGATCCGGTTCACGCCCGACCAGGCGCGCAAGGTGTACCTGGAGTGGATGGACAACATCCGGGACTGGTGCCTTTCGCGGCAGTTGTGGTGGGGCCACCGGATCCCGGCGTGGTACTGCTCGTGCGGCGAGGTCGTGGTGGCGCGGACGGTACCGGAGGCGTGCCCCAAGTGCGGCGGAACCGCGCTGGAGCAGGACGCGGACGTGCTCGATACCTGGTTTTCGTCGGGGCTGCTGCCGTTCACGGTCTTCGGATGGCCGGAACAAACTCCGGATTTGGAGGCGTACTATCCCACTTCCCTGCTGGTGACCGGATCGGACATCTTGTTTTTCTGGGTCGCTCGAATGGTGATGCTGGGCTGTTGGTTCATGAAGGCAGAGGGGAAAACCCTGGCCGAGTCCGTCCCCTTCCGCGAGGTATACATTCACGCGCTGGTGCGCGACGCGAACCGGGAAAAGATGTCGAAGACCAAAGGCAACGTGATCGACCCGATCGAGATCGTGGAGCGGTACGGGACCGATGCGGTGCGGTTCACGCTGGCCTCGATGGCCTCGCCGGGGACCGACATCGCATTCAACGAGGGGCGGACGGAGGGGTACCGGGCGTTCGCGAATAAGATCTGGAACGCGGCGCGGTTCAT
>CAXTTW010000347.1:0-3136 GCA_964247255.1 uncultured Acidobacteriaceae bacterium | reverse complement strand
ATGCCGGAGGATCCGACACAGGTGCGCGCGACCCTGCCCCGGAGCGCGACCCCGGCCTGCTGCGCGAGCGAGGCGAGCAGGGCGTCGAGGTTGCGAGCGGCCTGCTCCGGCGCGACCCGCAGAACCTTGATGCTGCCCGCCTCAGCCCGGGCCAGCACTTGCGTGTCGTCGGCGAGCAGGGCGGCCGTCTTGGTGCCGCCAACGTCGAGTGCCAGAAACAGGCTCATGCGCCCAGTATGCCGGACTCGCTCGGCCTGAAGGGCGCCTTCACTTCTTCGGCAAGCGGAACTGCATTTTGATTTCGGTGACAATCTCCGCGGGCTCGCCGTTGACCAGGTAAGGCCGGTAGGTCCACTGGCGGATTGCGTCGATCGCGGAAGTAGCTAGGTCCTTGCTCGGGGTGGAAACGATGGTGGTCTGGAGCGGCCGCCCGTTGACGCCGATCAGCGCCTGAATGACCACCGTGCCCTCGATGCGCGCGTGCTCGGAAAGCAGCGGGTACGACGGGGCAGCGCCTTCGCGCAGGTAGGCCTGAGCCAGCGCCGCTGAGATGCGCACACGCTGCGGAGGGGGTGCCGCGGCGTCCGCGGGCGGCTCGAAAACCGCGTCCTGCGCCGCCTCGATCGGCTCCAGGGTGTCGATATGGATATCAAGAAAGGGCTTGCCCGCGCGCCGCACATGGATGGCGCGCGCGACGGTGTGCCCGTGGAACTCGATCGGCTGGTCGTATGCGGTTTCAAACGCGTGCCCCGCCGAGCCGGCCGCGCGCAGAACAGGACCGGGTGCCGCGTCCTGCTCGTCGAAGCAGTAGAAGGGCTGGGCCGGCTGCGCTTCCTGGTTCTTTTCGGCACCCGGCAGGGTGATCGCGATGCACGCCAAAGGCTTGCCGCCCACCTCCATCTGCCCCCGGGATAGCACGGCCCCGGCCAGAACGCCTGGGTTGGGCATGGGATGGACCAGATTATGCCGCACCAACTGCTCCGCGAGGCCGGCCCAGCGCGGGTTGCCGGCGCGCAGGTGGCCGCTCGCGAGCAGGTAGTCGGTCTGCGTAAACACCGGGCTCGTGTAGCCGACCCGGTCCTTCTTCGGCCCCGCGTGAAACTCCTCGAACACCCCCTGCCCTTCCGCTTTGCCATCCTCGCCGAAAGCCTGGTAGGCCGCCCGGAGATGCCAGGGCGGCAGGTCCGCGGCGAGCAGGGTGTTGCGCGCGGAAGCGGCGGAAAGGAGCCCGGCCAGGCTCTTCTCCTCCGTGTTCTGTGCCGCGTTCCGTGCTGCGAGAGTGGGCAGGAGCAGCAGCGAAAGGAGAGCGCGGCGGACTCGCATGCACGCGCTCTAGGAAGAAACCTGCGCGCCCGACAGCTCGGCTTCAATGAGCGAGTTGACGCCGGTCTGGGCAAACTCCGCGGCGACCCGGATGCCGTTGCGCACGGCCAAGTCGTTCGACGAGCCGTGGCCGACGATGCAGATGCCCCGCACGCCGAGCAGGGGCGCTCCGCCATACTCGGAAGGATCCATTTTGCGCTTGAAGCTGGTAAACGCCTTACGCGAAAGCAGCGCGCCTACCTGCGCCGTAACTGTGCGCTCCAGCGCCTTCTTGAGCATGTCGCGCACCAGGCGGGAAAGCCCTTCGCTGGTTTTGAGCGCCACATTGCCGACAAACCCATCGCACACCACGACGTCTGCGTTGCCGTTATAGAGGTCGCGCCCTTCGACGTTGCCGATGAAGTGGAGCGGCAGGGCCTTGAGCAGGGGGAAGGCGTCGCCGGTCAGGTCGTTGCCCTTGCCCTCCTCCTCGCCGATCGAGAGCAGGCCGACGCGGGGCCGGGCGACCTTAAGGACAGACCGGGCATACAACTCACCCATCACGGCGAACTGGGCCAGGTTCTGCGGCCGGCAGTCCACGTTCGCGCCGACGTCGAGCAGCACGCAGGGTCCCCCGGCGGAGGTCGGCAGCACCGCGGCCAGGGCAGGGCGGTCGACGCCGGGCAGGGTGCCCAAAACCATCTTGGCCGTGACCATGGCCGCCCCTGTATTACCGGCGGTCAGGAAGGCGGCGCACTTGCCGTCGCGCACCAGCTTGAGGCCGACGCGCATGGAGCTGTCCTTTTTGTTGCGGACCGCGAGCACGGCTTTTTCGTCCATGCCGATGCGCTCGCTCGCGTGGACGACCGTGATGGGGAGCTGCTCGCCGGCGAGCGCGGTGCGGAGCATCGGCTCAATCTGCTCGCGCGGGCCCACAAGATGCACGCGGACGGGCAGTTCGCGCGCCGCCTGGATGGCGCCGCAGATTTCAGGGTCGGGAGCTTTGTCGGCCCCCATGGCATCGACGGCGATGTCGGTCAGCATTCTTGGGGAGGAGACGGCTAGCCGGCTGCCTTGGTTTCAACCACGGCCCGGTCTTTATAGAAGCCGCACTTGCCGCAAACCCGGTGGGGCAGCTTGCGCTCATGGCACTGGGGGCACTCGGACAGGCCAGTGGCGGTCAGGAAGTCGTGGGAGCGGCGCTTGGCGGTGCGCTGCTTGGAGTGGCGTCGTTTCGGGTTAGGCACTTCGGAAGTCCTTTCAGGTAGCGCGGGTCAGGTGGCGCGGATTCAGGACGCCGTGACGCGGCCCCGGAGCCCGCCGAGCGCGGCCCACCGCGGGTCGGCCGGCCGCGCGTCGCAGGCGCAGGGATGGGTATTGCCGTTGGCACCGCAGCGCGGGCACAGGCCCTTGCAGTCTTCGCGGCAAAGCGTCCGCGCGGGCAGGGACAGAAGCACCTGTTCGCGCAGGACGTCCTCGAGCAGAACGCTGCCGTCCTGATAATAGCCGATTTCGGTCTCGGAGGCACCGATGGAGTGCTCGCGGTCGTCCGAGTCGACGCCGATGGGGCGGAACAGCACGTCGTACTCGCCGGTCAGCGGGTGCTCCACGGCATCGAGGCAGCGCGCGCAGGCTACCTGAAAAGTGCCGCGGTAGGAGCCGCGGACGCGGATGTCCTGGACGATTTCCTTCGGGCCGCGGTGCTCCTCGAGCAGGTCGGCGCGTCCCTCGGCGAGCATGGGGCCGCGCTGGTCCACGTCCGCGCCGAAGTCGATGCCGCCGGGTGGAAAAGAGGTCTGATACTCGACCGGCTCGCGCTGGAGATCCTGAAGGG
>CAXTTW010000346.1:0-3137 GCA_964247255.1 uncultured Acidobacteriaceae bacterium | reverse complement strand
CCGCCCCACCCGCGAACGAGACCGCGCCGGCGGGGGCGCGAAAGGTGTCCGCGTCCGCGCCGGGCTCGAAGCCAAGCGCCGCGAAAAAGCCACGCAACCGCTCGGCCGCCGCGGGCTGGGGCGCGGGGCGATGGAGGGTCAGGCCCTTAATCATCAGCGGTTACCATGCTTTTCGAGCATAGCAGGGGCATTGGGAGGCCGGGCTACCCAGACGGCTTCCCGATACGGCCTTGCGGACCGCGCCGCGGATGCAAAGCCCGACCGGGCGTGCGCGGTCTCCGGGAGAACTCGCTTTCGCGAGGCGCACCGGCCGCGAGGGATGTCGGCGATTTTTCATACGCGCGGCCCCGGTGGTCGGCATCGCAGTATGGAGCGGCACCCGAACGACCTCGCCGGCCCTCGCCCTGCACTGTGCGCGTCTGCCCGGCCCACATCCCTGTTTCCCTGCCCCACCGCGAAGGAGCGTTCCCGTATGTTCATGCGCACAGAAAAACTGCTCATCCCCCTCCAAAAACCCAAGAATCCTGATCCGAACGGCGCGGCTGCCGTGCAAGAGCTCCTGGGCGGCAAGTTCGGCGAGATGTCCACGCTGAACAACTACCTGCACCAGTCTTTCGGCTTCAAGGAGAAGAAGAAGCTCAAGCCCTTTTACGACCTGATCGCGAGCATCACGGCCGAGGAGATCGGCCACGTCGAACTGGTGTCGACCGCCATCAACCTGATGCTGGACGGCACCCTGAAGGAAGGCGACCCGACGAGCGCGCCGCAGAAGGAAGCGGCCAACCTGCGCAACACCCACCACTCCATCGTGGGCGGCGGCGGGCATCAGGTCATGGACTCGATGGGTCACTTTTGGACCGGCAACCATGTATTCTCGAGCGGCAACCTGGTCGCCGACCTGCTCCACAACTTCTTCTTGGAGACCGGCGCCCGGCTGCACAAGCACCGCTGCTACCAGATGACCGACTCGCAGGCCGGACGCGACATGATCGGCTACCTGATGGTGCGCGGCGGCGTGCACCAGGCGGCGTACGCGCTCGCGCTCAGGAAGATCACGGGCGTCGAAGTGACCAAGATGCTGCCGACCCCGAACATCGACGACGCCAAGATCCCCGAAGCCCGCAAGTGGCAGGCGATCGGCTCGCACCGCAAGCTGTACACCTGGAATATGGATGGCGAGTACGCGGACGTGGCCGGCATCTGGTCCGGCACGGCGGACTGGGGCGATAACCAGCCGCTCGAGGTGATCGCGGGCGTTCCGGACTATGCGGCCGAGGGCCCGGTGAACAGTGAGGCGCCGACGTTCTTCTCGCCGGACTACGCGCCGGAAGAGATCTACGAGATCGCGGCGCAGCTAATGCAGAAGGGCGGTATCTCTCCCCTGCAGCCGAACGATGGCAAGCACTCGCGGTTCCAGGCCAGCACGGCCGACTCGCCGGGGGCGTCGGCGCAGCCGGTGGCGGCGAATGGGCACAGGTAGGCGTCCGGAGTGAACAAACAAGCGCCGGGGGGAAGCTTCCCGGCGCTTGTTTGCGTTTACTGGCCCGCTTCGGCGGAGGGTTTGGCCAGAAACGAGTCCACGTTTTGCTTGTCCACCAGCGCGACGCCGGTGTCGACGAACGCCGGCACGGGCGAGGAGGGGTCGGCGGCGTAGTCGCGGTTGAAGGGGATCGGCTTCTCGTGCATGGCCACCAGCGCCTTCAGGCCCAGGTAGGCCATGGTGTAGGGCTTTTGCGCGATGGTCGCGTCGACCACCCCATTGCCGACGTTCATCAGGAGGTCGCGGTCGGTGTCCATGGCCACCAGCGTGCGGCCCTTCGCGTCGGACCGCTTGAAGGCTTCGGCGACGTCCTTGCCGGAGGCCGCTTCGAGGCACACCATCGCGTCGATCCGGTCCTTGCCCGCGCGGCGCAGGTACTCCCCGGCCTTGTCGAGCGCGGCTCCGGAGTCGCCGTGGATGTCGAACACCTCGACCACGTGGATGCCGGGGTAGGCGGCGAAGACGTCCCGGTAGCCCTTGAGACGGTCATCGAGGTTGGTTTGCCGCGGGTTGGTGAAGAACACGACGTTGCCCTTCCCTTCAAGCGCCGCGGCCACCTTTTGCCCGCCCAGCCGCCCGGCCTGAAAGTTGTTGGTCCCGATGAAGTAGAGCCGCTTCGAATCCGGCGCGTCGGAGTCGATGGTGATCACCGGCACGCCGGACTGGACGGCCGCGTCGATCTCCGGGGTGAGCAGCTGGGCGTCGGCGACCGAGACGAGCACGCCGGCGGGTTTGCGGGCGAGCATGTCCCGGAACTCGCGGAGCTCCACGTTCGGGTCGAACGCGGTGGCCCCGCGCATCTCGGTCGATACGCCCGTTTCTTGGGCGGCGCGCTGGAGCCCGGCGTTGGCGGCCTGCCAGTACGGCAGGCCGATGTTGGTGGCGACCAGGTAGTAGTGCTCGGACTTGGAGTGCCGGCCGCAGCCGGCGAGGGTAAGAAGAAGAAGGGCGGAGATCGCGGGGATGCGCATGGCGTGGCCTCGTTGTGCGTTCGCGTGTGTCGGCGAAGCGGGGGCGCTCGAAAAACACGGGGCCTGCGAGCGCGGGCGTCCCCTCTACGCGCAGATCCTACTCCCCGGACCGGGCGGGGCGGAAGGGGATTCTTTTCGCGGCCCTTGTAAGCTGGGGGGAGCCATGGCACAGACGGTTCAGGCCGGACTCCGGCACTTCGGGCGGGCGCTCGCGAAGGCCTTTGGGCACAACGCGTTCGCGCTCGCGAAAGCCGCAGCCTATTCCGAGCTCTTGAGCCTGTTTCCCGCGCTGCTGGTGGTCGCCGCGCTGCTCGCCAAGGCACCGGCGAGCGAACTGGTGCGCTCCGACGTGCGCGGGCTGATCGAGGACCTCCTGCCGGGCGACACGATGGCGCTGGCCGGGGCATACTTCGCGCCCAACGGCGCGCGGGGCCGGCGCCTGCTCGCCTCGGCCGCGCTGGTGGCTTTGTTCGCGGCCATGGGGGTCATGCTGTCGCTGATGGAAGGCTTTCGCCGGGCGTACCGCCTGCCCCGGGGGCAGTTCCCGTTCTGGAAGGAGCGCCTGGTCGCGCTGCTCCTGATCCCTTCGGCGCTGGTGCCCATGCTGTTCGCGACCGGGTTCGTGG
>CAXTTW010000345.1:0-3151 GCA_964247255.1 uncultured Acidobacteriaceae bacterium | reverse complement strand
TGCCCGCGGCGTGGGGGTGGCCGGCGGCGCGGACCAGTTCGACACTCTCGTTGAGCGCGGCGTGGACGGGGATGCGCTCGAGGTGCAGCACCTGAAAGGCGCTCAGGCGCAGCGCGATGGCGACCGGCTCCGCAGGACGGAGATCGGGGCGGCTGAGCAGAGGACGCAACCGGGCATCAAGGGCGATCTGCCAGCGGAGGACACCGAGCACGAGTGCGGCGCTGAGGTCGTCGTCGCCGTGGGAGAGGCCGGCGAGGCGCGGACCGTGCAGGAGGTCGGTGCTGTGGGCGGAGGTCAGAGCGATACGCTCGAGGAGTTCAAAGGCGGCCGAACGGGCGGGGCTGATGGCGGCGAAGTTGCGCGGAGCGGCGGGCTGCGGGGCGGCAGGGACGGGCTGGGCTGACAGCCGCCGGGCGGGAGATTTCGGAGAGAACGGTTTCGAGGAGGGAGGCTTAGGCAAGGGACTCTCCCGGCCGCAGTTGGAAGTCGCGCGCGAAGGTGGGCCCAGGCAGGCGCGGCTTGCCTTCGAGTTGGACCTCGTCCAGGACGAGGCAGCGGCCGTCGGCGGCACCGGCCGTCAATATCTCGCCATCGAACCTCAGCTCGTTGGGCGCGAGGAGGCGGGCGCCGCCGGGGTGCATGCGATGGACTAGGAAGCGCTTGCCGCGAAAGCCGGCCCAAGCGCCGGGCCAGGGCGTGAAGCCACGCCAACGGTTGTAGGCTTCCCGGGCGGTGCGTTGGCTGAGGCGCATTTCGCCGTCTTCGCGGGTCAGAATCGGCGCAAGCGTGGCGCGGCTGTGGTCTTGGGGCTGCGGGGTGAGGGTTTCGGCTTCAAGGCCCTCCAGAGTACGCAACATGAGGGGTGCACCCACGGCGGCCAGTTGCGGAAAGAGCTCGGCGGCGGTGGTGTCGGGGCCAAGGGGCACGCGGGCTTCGAGCAGGACATCGCCGGTATCGAGGCCGGCGTCGAGCCGCATGGTGGATACGCCGGTTTCGGGTTCGCCGTGGGCGACGGCCCACTGGATGGGCGCAGCGCCACGATATTTGGGCAGCAGCGAGCCGTGGAGGTTGAGGTTGCCGAAGCGGGGCAGCATGAGCATCCAGTCTGGGATGATGCGGCCGTAGGCGACGACCAGGATGGCGTCAGGTTGAAGGGACTCCAGGCGGGCGCGCAGATCGTCGTTGCGCTTAAGTTTTTCGGGCTGCAGGACTTCGAGCCCGTGCGCGACGGCGAGCTGCTTGACGGGCGGGGCTTGCAGCTCGAGTTTGCGGCCGGCGGGGCGGTCGGGCTGGGTGAGCACAAGGGCGAGCTCGTGGCCGGCGGCGAGGACGGCTTCGAGGGTAGACACGGCAAAGGCGGGCGTACCACAAAAGACCAGTTTCACCGGGACGCGCCTACCATTCACCGTTTTTCTGCAGCTTGCGGATACGCCGGCCGACGAAGTCGCGTTTGAGGCGGCTGAGGTGGTCGATAAAGAGGATGCCGTGGAGGTGATCGATCTCGTGCTGGAAGGCGCGCGACAGGAGCTCTTCGCCGTCGAGCTCGAAGAACTCGCCGCGGACGTTTTGGGCGCGCACCTTGACCCACCAAGCGCGGCGGACCTTTTCGCGAATCTCGGGCAGACTGAGGCAGCCTTCTTCCTCGTACTGGTCGCCTTCGCGTTCGGTGATGACGGGGTTGATGAGCACGATTTTGGCGGCGGGGTCCTTCATGAAGCTGGTGTCGATGGTGGTGATGCGCTTGGACACGCCGATTTGGGGCGCGGCGAGGCCGATGCCCTGGGCGGCGTACATGCTTTCAAACATATCGTCGACGAACTCGGCCAACGCGGCGTCGAAGACGGTGACGGGCGCGGCGGGGCGCGTGAGAACCGGGTCGGGATACTTGACGACCTGGTAGATGCGTCGCGGATTGGCTACCATCTCTGCCATGGATTGACTCAAAAGGCCCGGATTTGGTCGGCGTAGCCTCCAAAGTTGCGCCGGAGCTCGCCGAGGGAGTCGCCGCCAAACTTTTGGAGCACGAGGCGCGCAACGGTGAGCGCGACCATGGCTTCGCCTGCCACGCCCGCGGCCGGCACGACGCAAACGTCGGACCGCTCATACGATGCCTTGGTTTCTTCACGGGTCGCAAAGCTGACCGAGCCGAGCGGGCGGCGGAGGGTGGAGATGGGCTTTAGATAGCCGCGGACGACGATGTCTTCGCCGTTGGACATGCCGCCCTCGATGCCGCCGGCGTTGTTTTGCTCGCGCGTGAAGTGAGTGAATCCGTCCGGAGTGCTTGGGGCGTTTGTGGGGCTGTTGTAGCGGATCGGATCGTGCACGGTGGAGCCGGGGGCGCTGGCGGCGGTGACGCCGCGGCCGAGCTCGACGGCCTTGACAGCCTGGAGGCTCATGAGGGCCTGGGCGAGGAGGCCGTCGAGGCGCTCGTCCCAGTTGACGTGGGTGCCGATACCGGGGGGCAGGCCGTGGACGACGACCTCAAAGACGCCGCCGACGGTGTCGCCGGTGCGGAGGGCTCGGTCGACCTCGGCCTTCATGGCGGCTTCGGTTTCGGGGTCGACGCAGCTGAGTAGGACCTCTGGGCGGCCGGCGAGGGCGGCGATCTCATCCCAGGCGGCGGGGCGGGTGAGCTCGACGGCGCCGACGCGGATGACGTGGCTGGCAACGTCGATGCCGAGCGCGCCGAGGAGCATTTTGGCGAGCGCGCCGCAGGCGACGCGGGCAGCGGACTCGCGGGCGCTGGCGCGCTCGAGCACGTAGCGGGCGTCGGGGAAGTTGTATTTGAGGGCGCCGGCGAGGTCGGCGTGGCCGGGGCGCGGGCTGAGGACGGCTTTGTGCTTTTCAGGGTCGCCGACGCCGACGGGGAGGAGGTCTTCCCAGTTCTTCCAGTCGCGGTTGGCGAGGGTCATGGCGACGGGCGAGCCGATGGTGTGGCCGTGGCGGATGCCAGAAAGCACGTGGGCGGTGTCCTGCTCGATGCGCATGCGGCCGCCGCGGCCGTAGCCCTGCTGACGACGCCAAAGCTCGCGATCGAGAAAGGCCTGGTCGAACGGAACGCCGGCGGGGAGGCCGCTGAGCAGCGCGACGAGGGCTTCGCCGTGGCTTTCGCCGGCTGTGGAGAAGCGGAGCATAAGTCCTTGATTATAGA
>CAXTTW010000344.1:0-3157 GCA_964247255.1 uncultured Acidobacteriaceae bacterium | reverse complement strand
GTGCCGCGCCGTGCAGCGGCTCGCCCCCTCGCCCCCTCGTTCCCCCGTCCCTTGCTTTCCGCCGGGAGGTCGAAGCCATGGTGAACGGACGCAAGGAGTGCGAGTTCTTTTTGATCCGCTACGTTCCGGACGCGGTGCGGAACGAGTTCGTCAATATCGGCGTGCTGCTCAGGGAAGCCGCCGGCTCAGGCGTCGAAGCCGCGCCGGTGCTGCGCATGACGCGCGACTGGGGCCGGGTGCGCTGCGTGGACCCGGAAGCGGACACGGCGATGCTGGAGGCGCTCGAAGGGGAGCTGCGGGCGCGCCTGGGCGGCGCGAGCCTGGATGGGGACGCGCGGCTCATCCTGGAGGTGGTGGAGGATTCGTTCTCGAATCTCCTGCAGCTGACGGAGGCGAAGGGGTGCCTGGCCGAGTCGCTGCCCGCGGAGATCGAGGCGCTGATGCGCGTGTACGTGGAGCCGCGCAAGGTCGCCGGGCTGCGCAAGCGAACCGGGCGCGCCAAGATCCAGCAGCTGATGCGCAGCCAGTTCGAGCGGGCTGGGGTGTGGGAGCTGATGCGCAAGCGCATCGCGGCCTCGGCGTACACGCGGCCCGGCGACCCGCTCCGGATCGACTGCGGCTACCGCCCGAACGGGGTGATCCGGATGACGCACGCCGTCTCGCTCGAAGGCGAGCTCGAGCTGGCGAAGGTGCTTGCCTTTTCGATGCCCGCCTTGCGCGAAGGCGTGGCCCGCGTCGAAGGCGCGACTCTCGAGCTGACCGCGGTCATTGAGCCTTTGCGCGACCTCTTTGCTCCCGAGGACGACGGCGCCGAAGGCTACCGCTTCGCGGTCGAAACCATGGAAGGCGGCGGCATCCGGGTGATGACCACCTCCGACCTGCCTAGGATGGCGGAAACGGCGCGGCGGGAGCTGCGGGTAGGGTGAGAATAGGAGCCGGCAAAGAGATCAGTCACGGTGATGTAGGCTGGCTTGAAATCACCAGCAAATACGGGAGACCGGCTTGGCCCACCTTTACACAGCGCTTCCATCCAAACAGGGAGAACGGCGCGCAGTCACCGCGCTCAAGACGCTTTCCGGCCCGCAACTGCACATCTGGTGCGGTTTGAACTTCATTCCTGGAGTCAAGGATACGGACCTTCTGATCTGGCATGAACGCTGCGGCATTTTCAACATCGAGATTAGAGCTGTAGCCCTGCGAATGGTTCGGACTTTCGACTGGGCGGGCCAAACTGCACAATCGAGGGCAGGCCTAGGGATGCTGGACCTGTTGAACAAGCTCATCAAGCGATGTGGTCGCTTCTAGACTTTCTAATGGGTCGAAGTCTGAACCCTTTCCTTGTGAGCGCGGCAGCGTGGCCCGACATCAAGCGTGCGGAGTGGAACCAGCATTGGAACAACGCGAGAGTATGTGGAGCATACGCAGAGTCGATGCTTTCCATGAGGATTTTTACTCAGGCCCTGCGGCACTTTCGCGAAGGTTGGAGCATATCAGGAAGCCTCCAAATCGAGGAGAAGCGGCGGAGGGCCTCTTTAAGCACGATCCCCGGCAGCTTGCAAGACTTCGTGAAGCGCTGGAGGTAAACGCCCAAGCTAAACCGACTCAGAGCGATATAGAACGACTGAGGAATATTGAAAGCAGGGTTTCCTCTCAAGAAAGAGATCGCGTTCCGCCAAGATCGGGGCAGCAGTGGTGTTATACGAGCAAGGCGGGTACCGGCAAAACTTTTCGTCTTTTGAGAGTAGGTGCCTGGCATGCCGCAGAGGGATGTCATGTCTTATATCTCTGCTTTAATAAAGTTTTAGCTTCCGATGTAAAGAGACTGGTCAGTTTTTCCAAGCGGCTTGAGTTAGCGGAGGGCAGCCTTGACGCTTTCGATGCTTTTGACGTTCTTAGACGATATTATGAAAGAGCATGCTGATACATAAAAGAGATATGATGCCATCCTTATCGACAAAGCCCAGGATCTAAAGCAGTGGGCGTTCGAGATGGCGTTATTGCATGCTACCCCGGATGCAACTATCCTTATTGCTTCAGGAAAAGGCCAAGAGATGTACGCTGAGGAAGCTCAATTCCTGCTGATAGACTTCCGCAAGAAGGCCAAGCCGCATTCCTGCCGAACGAACTTTCGCAATATGGAGTTGATCAGCAGATTCGCCATGCTCTTTCAGTGGGCTAAAGGGGACGTTTCACAAATAACCGTAGTTTCTGATCGAGTTTCAAAGGGAAAGCCTGTCGATCTGTTACTGGAGTTCGACCGCCCCGGCGGATCCTTGCCTGCCTTGAAGCGCATTGATGAAAGCGAATTGGATGCAATACCTGAAGAGTCGTCCGACTATCCCTACTCTAAAAACGCTCTCATGGTAGGGCAATACCGAGAACTCATGGAGGGCGAGCTTCGTGAGATGGCCGAAAACCAGCGGCCGCGTGATTTGCTAATCCCAGTGCCCTGGGAGAACTCACCCGAGGCGACGTGGGTTCGTGATGCACTTGAGAGTGCTTCAATCCCATTTCTTGATTATTCGAGAGAGGCTAATCGGCGATCGGCCGCGTCGGAGCACCTTGTGCGCGTATGCACTTTTCATAGCTCTAGCGGGATCGAGGGCCAGCGGGTACTAGTTTTTGGTTTTGAGAGGCTGGACCAGCTTGCATCCCTCCGTCAAAGTCTCAGCGACGAAGCTCGGATATATCGTTCTCTCCCGAGCTAGCCTCGATCTGACCCTCGCTTATCGCCCGCGTCTAAAATCTAAGCCAATGGAATTCATAGAGGAGGCCGTTGCTCATGCTTACGAGAAGCTAAGGCCGATTCAGGCGTAAGTATGCTTTTGCCTGGGCGCTATGATGGCAACGATGCTTGCGAATTGGTATGCGGACTGGATGGTGCGGTGGGAGACGGAGCTGACGACGCGGGATGAGAACCGGGTGGTGCGGCCGTTGGAGTGGGGGTTCGATTGGCTGCCGGAAGGTATAACGGCGGGAGCTGGGAGCGAGACAGGGATGCTCGCGGTCAATGAGGCGATCATTGCCGACAGCGAGCGGTTTTTCGGATATGCGCAGCCTGCGGACTTCCGCCTGGAGCGGCGCCATCCGGCGTTGTTCCCCACCAACGTGCGGCCGGAGACGCTCGCCCAGGATGCCGAGCTGCGGGCGCGGGCGA
>CAXTTW010000343.1:0-3168 GCA_964247255.1 uncultured Acidobacteriaceae bacterium | reverse complement strand
CGCCGCCATCCACGGCGACGGCGGGATCATCGCGCTTACACCGGACGGGCAGCTGGCTTGGAGCTTCAACACGCCGGGCATGTTCCGCGCGAAGCTGCGGCAGGGCGGCGCGCCCGAAGTCGAAATCTATCGCGACGAGCCCTGAAACGCCTGCCATGCAGTTCGCGAGGCTTAACGCTGCTACCTGCCGCTTGTGCGTTCCCGCTTCACTGGAGAATCAACAATGCAGGCCCGGTCCCTGCTGCTGCTTTGCTTCATCGTCCTAGCGAGCACATTCCCCTACACCTTTGCACAAGGCAGTGTTGCGCCCGCCGCTGATGCTGCTACCGTGGTTCGGTATGCTCATGCCGCGGAAGACAATCCCCTGGATCCGCTTGCGCCATCCGAGCGCAGGGAAGCCAAGAAGTTCGCGGAGAATGACCATACAAGCCACGTCATCCTATGCTTCCGGCTTTTCCAAGCGTTTTTGAACAACCATGCCTCAAATGCAGAAGAGATCAGGACGCAATACCTGATCTCTGCCTCAGCCTTTCTCTATGAACACCCCGAAGCAGCTTCTTCCCACATACACGTCAATGCCGCAGGTGCTGCGGCAGCCTTACACATCTATGAAACGTTTCTGGAATTTGATCCGAAAACACGGTCGACAATCCTCGATTCTCTCG
This sequence comes from uncultured Acidobacteriaceae bacterium, assembly GCA_964247255.1. GTDB lineage: Bacteria > Acidobacteriota > Terriglobia > Terriglobales > Acidobacteriaceae > EB88. The sequence continues at coordinate 2,503 of CAXTTW010000343.1, read as the reverse complement.
AAAAGCAGCGGTCTGGGGGTGCCTTCTTTGAGCATCCTGGTCGGTACTGTCAGTGATGTTTTGAAGAGAGACAGGCAGATTAACAACCGCGGAACAGGCGAGGAAGTAAGTTCAAGGGATGTCTAAAAGGAAGATCGGAAGAGTACTGGCAGCTTCCATTCTTGGATTTGCCCGGTTGTGGGCTCAGGAAAACCTGCTGTTGCCCTCCAGCAAACAGGTTCACGCCACACTGCCCGGCTCGCCCTTCCCGGCGAACAGCCTGCCCATGAGCATGGCGCTCTCGCCCGATGGCCGCTACGCGGCCACGCTGAACGCGGGCTATGGCACGGCGGAGTCCGGCTACAACCAGTCGATCCTGGTCGTCGATCTCCAGACCGGCGAACCCGTCGACTTTCCCGACACGCGCACTCCGGCCCGGACCGCGCACCAAACGCTGTACCAGGGCCTGGCCTGGGGGAGCGACGGCCGCCACCTGTATGCCTCGCTCGCCTCGCTCACCGACCCCGAAGGCGCGAAGCCCGGTGATACCGGCAATGCGATCGCCGTGTACGAGGTCAGAGCAGGCCGGCTCACGCCCGAGCGCACGCTGCGCATCCCGCTCCAGCGGCTCGCCGGCGGCAAGCGCCAAAGCGAAGCGAAGAGCGACGTCGCGAATGGAATGGCCATCCCGTACCCGTCCGGCATATGCGTCGTACCCGGGTCGTCCGGCGACCGACTGCTCGTCGCAGATAATTTGTCGGACGACGCGCTGCTGCTCGACCCGGCGACCGGCGGGGCCCTGTTTCGGTTTGACCTGTCGACCGCGCACGCAGTCCCAGCGGCTTACCCCATCGCCGTGGCGGCGACCCGCGACGGCAAGCGCGGGTTTGTCGCGCTATGGAACGGCTCCTCGGTCGCGGAGCTCGATCTGGAGCATGGGCGAGTTCTCACCAAGCTTGCGCTGCTGGGCCCGCGCAGCCCGACCGCGGCCGGCTCGCATCCAGCCGCGCTCGCGCTTACCCGCGACGAAAAGCGCCTCTACGTCGCACTCGCGAATCGCGACATGGTTGCCGCCGTCGAGCTGCGCGGAAACTCCATTAAGCTGGGCGGCTTCTTCGATACCAAGCTGCCGGGTCAGACCTACTTCGGGGCGGTGCCGGACGCACTTGCGGTCTCGCCCGACGGCCAACGGCTTTTTGTCGCGAACGCGAGCTCGGACGCCATTGCTGTTTTCAATGCGCACGCAGCCGACAGGCACGCCGCGCGCCCGCTCGGCTTCGTCCCGACCGGCTGGTACCCGTCCGCGCTCGGCGCGACCGCGAACGATCTGCTGATCGCGACCGCGAAAGGGCAGGGAACCGGCCCGAACAACTTTCCCCAGGCGAACGCTCCGGCGGGGACGCGCAACCCTGACCGGACCTACATCGCGACCCTTCTGCACGGTTCCTTCGCCCGCGTCCCGCTCGCGACGCTCACCGCCAAGCTGCCCGGTTACACCGACGAGGTAGTCACTGACAACCGAATGAAAGCCGCGGAAGAGAAGATCGTTTTCCACGCGGGCGCGAACCCCATTCGGCACATTGTCTACATCGTCAAGGAGAACCGGACCTACGATCAGATTCTGGGCGACGAGCCCGCCGCGAACGGCGACCCCAAGCTCACGATGTATGGCCGCGCCATCACGCCCAACCAGCACAAACTTGCCGAGCAGTTCGGCATACTTGACAACTTCTATGACTCCGCCGAGGTTTCGGGTGACGGCCACGTCTGGTCCAACGCGGCCATCACCTCGGACTACACGGAGCGAACCTGGCAGCAGAGCTACCGCGGCGGCGAGCGCTCCTACGACTTCGAGGGCGTGGTCTCGGGCGGCTACCCGCTGCTCCAGGGCATCCCCGACGTGAACGAGCCCGCGAGCGGCTACTTGTGGACCAACCTCGCTGCCCACGGCAAGAGCCTGTACCACTTCGGCGAGTACATTTCGACGAAGTTCTGCACGGAAAAGCCGAACGAGGCGAAGCAGACTTCGCCTCTCGAAGGCACGCCCGAGCCCACCGCCGCCGGCTGCCCCCGGCCCGCGATCCACAAGGGCGAGCTGATCCCGGCCAATTATGGCGGCGGCAACAGCCCGTACCCGTGGGCGATCCCGCTGATCGGCGGCAACACCGCCACTAAGCCGGAGCTGGAAGGCCATTTCGACCCGCTCTATCCCGATTTCGAGCTCCTGTTCCCGGACCAGCTCCGGGTCGAGGAGTTCTTGACCAAGTTCCGCGCTTGGACCGCGGACCGCGACGGCGGCCGGGATACCATGCCGGCGTTCATCCAGCTCCGTCTGCCCAACGACCACACCGCCGGGACCCGCCCCGGATCGCCCACGCCGGCCGCTTCGGTCGCCGACAACGACCTGGCTGTCGGACGCGCGGTGGAGGCCGTTTCGCACAGCGCATACTGGGCCGACACCGCGTTCTTCATCCTGGAGGACGACGCGCAGGACGGCGCGGACCACGTCGACGCGCACCGGAGC
>CAXTTW010000342.1:0-3182 GCA_964247255.1 uncultured Acidobacteriaceae bacterium | reverse complement strand
GGCCAACAACTATCTCGCGCTCGGGGACACCCCCCGCGCCGCCGCGGAGCTCGCCTCGGTCCGGCACGGCGAGGACGCGGCCGCCGAGTACGGCTTTCTGCTCGCGCAGGCCGGTGTGTACCAGCAGGAGCAGCAGGGCGCGGCCGCGGTCACCTCGTTCGCGCAGGCGGCCAGCGCGGCCGGGGAAGACCAGACCGCCGAACAGTCGCTGCTGCTCGCGGGCGCGAGCGAGGGCTACCGCTTCAACCCGAAGCTGAGCCTGATCGGCAACTTCATCGTGCAGCCCATCTTCGAGGACAGCACCGTCTATGTCCTCGACTCAAAGCTGAACAGCCCGGCGGGCCCGGTCAACCCCGGCGACTTCACGCTGCTGCCGCCGCCCCGCTCTTCGCTCGAGACTGATGCGATCGGCTCCTACCACCTGCACCTGGGCAGCCTGCCCAACCCGGGCGGCTACGTGCAGGTACGCGATGCCCGCGGCCAGATCTCGATCCCCGCCACCGGCTCGGTTGTCAACCGCAACACCGTCGATACCTCCGCCAACTTCGGACTGGCCCCGGCCCTGCGCGTCGGCACCGACGCGGTGACCTTCAACACGGGCGTGCAGGGCACCCTGCGCCGGGACACCCTGAGCGCGAACGACATCAACCAGAACCTGTTCCGCTTCTACACTTTCGCGTCCACCACGTCGTTTCTCGACGCGGTCTCCGCCACCGGCTACTTCATCTACGAGACGGGCCCCTTCACGCAGATGCCGGAAAGCTCCCGGACCCTGGCCGGGGCGGTCAACTTCCGCGTGGGCGCGCCGTGGTCCAGGACCGCCTTGCTGACCGGGTGGGGCCTGACCGACCAGCAGTTCCCCTCCTCGCGGCTCGGCTTTCGCCAAAATCGCTTCACCTCGTCCTACATCGGGCTTTCGCGCGCATGGGGGACCAAGCTCCAGTCGGAAGCCATCGTCGAAGACCTCCGGGCCTGGCGGATCGTGCCTTTTTCGCCCATCGGCTCCGCGATCGCCCAGGCGCTGCGCCCCGCCGGCACCGTGAGCTGGACCCCGGCGAAGAACTGGAACCTCACCGCGAACGGCAGCTTCGAGAACACCCGCGGATTCCACGCCTACGACCTGCTGCAGAGCGGTATCGCCGCCTCCTACACCCGCCCCCTGAGCCGCAGCTTCCAGGCCGACGGCGGCGAAGTCCGTCTTCGCTACCCCATCCGCTTTTCCGTCGGCATCCAGCAGGAAACATTTCCCAACTTCAATCGCGGCGCCAGCGGGCAGTTTCGGCCGTTTGTCAGCCTCACGTTGTTTTAAGGTTAACCATGAAGATTTGCTTGATAGCCGCCTTTCCCCCCAGTGGCGGCCCGTTGAACGAATATTCTCTCCACTTGGCCCGGGAGATCCAGCGCCACCCGGGCGTGGAGCTGACCATCCTGGCCGATGAGCTGCCCCCGGAACGGCCCCGGCCCACCCCCCCCCCCGCGGGGCCCGGGGGGCACCGGATACCCCGGGGGGAGTTAGGGCGCCCCCGCACGCCGCTGCGCTTGTTGAACGCCGTCCGCCGGACCCGGCCCGACGTGGTTTGGTTCAATATCGTCTTCTCGAGCTTTGGCACACAGGACAGCCCCTTGGCCGCTTTTGCCGGGCTGTTCGTCCCGGCACTGACCCGCTCGGCCGGCTTCTTCACGCATGTCACCCTGCACCACATCGGCGAGCACGTGGACTTCGCCGCCAACGGGCTCAAGCGGGAGCGCCTGTACCGCCTCGGCACCAACCTGATCACCCGCGGCCTGCTCAGGGCGCACTCCGTTTCGGTGCTTCTGTCCAGCTACCGGCGCCCGCTGATCGCCAAGTACGCGGCTGAAAACATCCTTTTGGGCACGCACGGGGTGTTTACCCCCTTGCCGAGCCCGCCCGACTTTTCAAAACGCAACAACCCTGAGATCCGCATCCTGGCGTTCGGCCACTGGGGTACCTACAAGCGGCTCGAACCGCTGATGGAGGCGTTCCCGGCGGTACTGGCCAAGGTGCCAAATGCCCGTTTGATCGTGGGCGGCGGCAATCACCCGGCCCGGCCCGGGTACTGGGAGACGGTGCGCGCGGCGCTCGACCCCGGGCTGCCCATTGAGTTTCTCGGCTACGTCCCATCCGCCGATGTACCGGAGCTGTTCCGGACCAGCTCGGTCCTGGTGATGCCGTATAACTCCTCGACCGGGTCGAGCGGCCCCGCGCACCAGGCTTGCGAGTACGGTCTGCCGATCGTCTGCGCGGACATCCCGGACTTCCGCTGCATGGCCGCCGACGAGGACATGGCCATCCACTTTTTCAGCATCGACGATGCCGCCGACCTTGCCGAGAAGCTGACCGCGATCCTGGAAGCGCCCGCGCTCCAGCGCGAGATGGGCCGGCGCAACTACTGGGCCGGTATCCAGATGACAATGAGCAACATCGCCCGCACCTACCTGCGCTGGTTCGAGCTGCAGCAGCTGAAGCGCCTGCTGGCCGCGAGCCGGACGCGCCTGCCATGGCGCAGGAACAAGTGGGTCAGCCCCGCGACGCCGCTGTCGGCTGCGGCGCGGAGCAAGGGGCAGGCACGCGATCCGGGCAGCCGCGCCGGGGAGCCGGCCCGCGAGCTCGAAGAACGGCCGGGCTTCGAGCAGGCGTAAATCGAGCCCCGGCTCCTACTGTCCCAGGCCGCGACAGACGCCTCAAGTGAATCCAATCAAGTACCCTGGTTTCGAGGGTATGAAAACGAATTTGGCGTGGCATGTAAAATAAGCGAGTAGACGTGACACGGCGTGTAAAAAGGTGACATTGTGCTTCGATTTTTGAATGCCGGACCAATCTCCCGAGTCGCGATCCTCACCGCGGCGTTTTCGCTTCCCTGGGTGCTCACCGGCTGCGGCGTGACGCGCCTGGCTGGTTCCGCGGATACCCCGGCGGTGTCGCTGAGCCTGGCCGCGACCCCGGCCGCCATCGCCCCGAACAGCACGGCCACTCTGACCATCAACGCCGCGAATGCGACCACGGTGTCGCTCACCGGGAGCGACGGTTCCAGCTGGACGCTGCCCGCGAGCGGCGGCACGCAAGCCGTGAAGCCGGCCGCGACGACCACCTATACCGCGACCGCCGCCGGGCCGGGCGGGTCGAAATCCATGAGCACCACGGTTACCGTGACGGCTGCCGC
>CAXTTW010000341.1:0-3189 GCA_964247255.1 uncultured Acidobacteriaceae bacterium | reverse complement strand
CCGAATACCGTGACTCCCACGCTCGCCCAGCGGGCCAGGAGCACCGCCGGGATCGCGGTGAGACCGGCGAGGAGAAAGCGGCTGTCCAGCCGAAGCACCAGCAGTTCGAGGCCGAGCAGCAGGAACAGCACGATGTTCATAATGTTTTCGATCAGCTCCCAAAAGTTGTCGACGCTTTCGCGCGTCCGGCGGGACATGGCCCGTTCGCGCGCCGGGCCGCCGACCAGCAGGCCCGCCGCGACCGCCTCGAGCGGGGCTGAAAGGTTCAGGGCGTCGGCCAGAGCGTAGCCTCCCATGGCCAGCGCCAGCGTGAGGGCGACCTCGGTATGGTAGGAGTCGAGCGAGCGCAGCAGTTTGTAGGTGAGGTAGCCGAGCGCGCAGCCCAGCGCGACGGCACCGCCGGCCTTGAGCAGCAGCAGCGCGAGGAAGCTGCCGACGCCGGGTATCGCCCCGCCGCGCGAGGCCTGGAGCAGCGAGACGAAGACTACCGCGCCCACCCCGTCGTTGAACAGCGACTCGCCGGCGAGCTGCGCCTCGAGCGCCTTGGGCGCGCCCACCCGGCGGAGCATGTCCAGCACCGCGATGGGGTCGGTGGGCGAGATGAGCGCGCCGAACAGCAGCGCCGCGAACCAGCCGAGCGGGATACCCGCTGCCGCGAGCCCGAGCTTGAACAGCCCGGCCACCAGCACGGTCGAGAGCGCAGTCGCGACGATGGAAAGCACGAAAACCGGCAGCTTCTCGATCGCCAGCTGCTCCATGTCGAGCTGGAGCGCGCCCGCGAACAGCAGAAAAGCAAGCATGCCGTGCAGCACGACCTGGTTGAAGTCAATGCCGCCGACGATGTGCTCCGCCGCGTCCCGCAGGGAAGGCGCGAACTGCCCCGCCGCCAGCAGGGCCCCCGCGCTCGCGAGCGACAGGATCGTGGTGCCAATCGATGAGGGCAGGCGCAAGAGCTTGTGGCTCAGCAGACTGAAGAGCGCCGCGAGCGTGACCAGCGTGCTGAGGAGGGCGAAGACGCTCATCTCCCGGCTTGGATGTGCGGGCAGGGGCGGCGTATACAGGCCGGAGCACGATTCCACGCAGACCGGCTTCGGAGGCGATTCCGGTTTTGGTTCATCCTGACGAGTTAAGCATGCAAACTAGCTTTTGTACTTCCGCGAAAGCGAGCAGATCCTTTGGCGCGAAGCGCTGCCGCTCCGCTCAGGATGAGCCAAAATCGAGTTGCGCTCCATGAGGATGACCCTAGGTTTCAAACGCGATCAAAGATGTCATCAAGACTCACGCGCGTTCTCTTCGCCGGGCAGCAACGCCGTGCGCATCCCAACGAAAGAGCATGACAAACCCCAAGCCATTAAACCGCGACCTGCCCGAGCTCCCGCCCGAGGCATTTCTTAAGGAGGACGCCGGCAGCGACGACGAGTTTTACGCCCCGGCCCGTCTGGTCACTCACATCGACCAAGCGGCGATCGAAGCGCTTACCTCCTTTTACCGAGCCACGCTTCCGTCTGGGGGAATCGTGTTGGACCTGATGTCGAGCTGGGTGAGCCATCTGCCGCCGGAGATGCGCTTCGCCGAGGTGATCGGCCAAGGTATGAACGCCGAGGAGCTCCGCGCCAACCCACGTCTGACCCGCGGCTTCGTCCAGAACCTGAATCTTTCCCCCGTCCTGCCGCTGGAGAACGAGAGCTGTGACGCCGCTCTGTGCTGCGTCGGCGTGCAGTATCTGCAGCGTCCGTTGGAGGTCTTCGCCGAGGTGCTCCGAATCCTGCGGCGGGGCGCGCCCTGCATTGTCAGCTTTTCCAACCGCTGCTTTCCAACCAAAGCCGTGGCAGTCTGGCGGGCGCTCGATAACCGCGGGCACGCCTCCCTGGTGCGCCTGTATCTCGAGCGCGCCGGCTTCTGCGATGTCCGGGTCGAGGTGCTGCAGGATGGTTCGACGAGCGACCCGCTCCTCGCTGTCACAGGGCGGCGCTAGAGGCGGACGCTCAGGCGGCTGCCTTGACCTCCGAGTCTTCGCGTAAGGAGGAGCAGACGCAGCGGCTCGCCTTTGCCAAAACCCTGATCGCGGAACTCGATTAGGGTGACGAGCAGGTCATCGGCGGACCGGCTAACCCTGGGCAGCGGCGCGAACTCTTTCACCTTACGCCTCTTCGAGCGGCAGGGCCGGGGTCAGCGGGAGCCCGGCATGCCGGTAGAGTGCCGGCCGGTGCTCGTCCCAGTGGCGGCGGCGGACCAGGTCGCCGGGCTCGTCGTAGTAGTCCCAGGGAAGGTGCTTCGCGTTGAGCCCGACGAAGTGCGCCCCGCAGGAGCCCAGCCCGGGTTGGCGGGGCCAGAAGGGTGAGCAGATGGTGACTTCGTCGGTCTGGACGCGCAAACAGGGGGTGGACAGGTGCAGTGCGGCTGCCTGCAGGCCCTGCTCGTCGAGCTCGGACCGGAGCAGGCGTTCCCCCAGGAGCGGAGTGAGCGCCGCCTGGAGGTCGAAGCCCGGCGGCAGCCCGCGAATGCCGGAGTTAACCGCGCCCAAGACCGCCGGATCATCGTCGAACTGGCCCAGGCAGCGGGTCACGTCCTCGGCGAGCAAAGTCGCGTTCGTGCGCCCTAAAAACTCGCCGAGCGCGGCGGGCATGCCCCACAGCAGGCAGTCGTTGTCGAGGGAAAGCTCATGGAGGTCCGGGAAGAGCCGCGGCGGCACGAGCTTCCAGCCGACGCCCTCGGCCATCTCCGGGTCCAGATGAGGGGCCAGCTCGGGAGGGATATCCTCGCGCGTGACCGGCACCCACTCGACGGGCAGCGACCCGGTTTGAGACTCGGTTTGGGCCTGCGCGTCCGCGAGCGAAACCGTGTTGACGCAGACGGCCAGCCGCGCCTGCCCGCCGAATAGCCGGGCCGCGCAGTGGACGGAAAGCCGCAGAGCCTCCCACCCGCGCGAGGAGACGTCCCCCACCGTCCAGCGGACGCCCAGCTTCGCCGTCATCGCGCGCTTACCCCCGCCGACATGCGCTCGTACAGCGCAAGGTAGCCGTCGAGCATGCGTTCGAGCGGGAAGCGCTCCGCCGCCGCCCGACGGCATGTTTCCGGGTCGAGCGCCTCAACCTTGCCGATCGCTTCCGCCATCGCCTCGACCGAGGGGACCAGGAACCCGGTGCGCCCGTGCTCGACGACCTCCGGCAGCGCGCCAGAGGGGAACGC
>CAXTTW010000340.1:0-3191 GCA_964247255.1 uncultured Acidobacteriaceae bacterium | reverse complement strand
GGGCGCGCCTGGCAGCCCAGGCGGCGACGGCCCACATCACGATGCCGCCGAGCAGCAGGGACCACTCGATGACGACGAGGGACTCGAGGTGCTTGCCGATGACTTTCTGGAGCAGGAACGCGGGAGCGGCAGTGCACACGAAGGCCAGGGCAACCAAGGTGAGCGGGTGGGTGAGGGCGGTGCGGTCGCGGCCCTCCCCGCGCGGGAAGGTGCGGACGAAGGTGGTGATGCGGTTGAGGAAGAGCAGCACGAGGGCGAGGATGGCGCCGAGCTGGATGACGATGGAGTACATCTTCCAGAAAGGGTCGGCGAGGGGGATGTGGAGCAGGGCCTCGGTAAGGCGGAGGTGCGCGGTGGAGGAGACGGGGAGGAACTCGGTGAGGCCTTCGACGATGCCGAGGAGGATGGAGAGGAGATAGTCGTTCACGGGGCCTTTCGAGGGGGCGCCTGGGCGCTGGGGGGAGTGCCGATCAGGTTCTTTATAGCATCGGTCACGCCGGGAAAGGAGGCCTCTGTCGCGGGATTGGACGGAAGCGTACCTCGGCGGGCAAGCGGTGGCGCCGGAGAATTCCGGCTCGCGCGCCCGCTGTCTCGGCTCGATTGAAAAGCTGCCCACGATCGAGCAGGCGACATGGAGGCTCCATTCCGGATGGTCAGTCGAGCGGGTGTTCGCAGCGCGTAAGTCCGAGGATCCCAGTTCACTGCCGGTCGCTGCCGTAGACCGGAATGCCATGCTGCACCTTGTAGAGCAGCGCGGCGGCGCGGGCGGCGTAGTCGGTGGTGGGATAGTGGAGGAGGACTTGGTTTGCGAGATCCCCGGCATGCTTGCGGTCGTCGTCGGCTTTCTTGTCGTTGCTGTCGGCTGTCCATAGGTCGCCGGCGCAGGCGAGGCGCCATGCCGCCTCATACAGGGCCTGGGGGGACTTAGGCGAGTCGGGATACTGCTGGACGAATTTGATGTAGTACGTCGCTTCCTTCTCCGGGCATTGTTCCGTTCCTTGCCAGTCGCCGCACAACTTATTGTCGATCAGCGCATAGGCGGCATAGGTCGCCCACTTGGTCTGGGCATAGGTTTTCTCGATCTTCTTCATCTCCGACTCATCCGGCAGCTGGCGCAGGTAGGCCTCTTTCTCATGCGCGGAAGGCAGGGAAGAGGCGTCCTCCTTTTGGAGCTGCCAGCGGATGTCGGCCGAGCGCCAGGCGGCCTCGGCGGCGCGGGGGCCTTGCGGGAAGAGCTCGGCGTCGAGCCGGTAGAGGCGGCGGGCGGTTTGGGCGGCATCGGCAGGCGGGTGCGGGGCTGCGGCGGCCTGCTCGAAGGAGATCGCCTCGCCGAATAGAATGGCCTCGCCGCTGGGCGTGTCCCTGGTTACCGCCGTCTTGTCCTCGATCCAGCCGGTGTAGGGGTGGGCTTCGGGCTCGTTGGTGAAGACAGGCTGGTCTTCCGCGCGCACCTTCTCATCGTCGGTGTTGGTCTGCACCCGGAGCCATGGGCCGGAGCGCTCGAGCACGGAGAGCTCGCGGCCGGGGGCGACGGTGGTGAGCTTGTCGGACGCCGTGTCGGGCTGGAGATACAACGCGGAGGGCCGGATGACCGTCGCGTGGGGCGACTGCGGGAGCTTTTGCGCGGGCGCGGCGAGCGGAAAAAACAGGAGGGCGCAGAGGAGGGCGCGGGACATAGCTTAAGTTTAGACGGCAATAGCGGGCTCTCGATGTATGACTGATCGAGAGCCCTGAGTGAAAAACCGCCTGCGCGGCCGGCGGCCACTTCGTGGCGGGTGTTCTGGGCTACGCCCCCTTTACGCGATCGCGTTCGCCGCGATGGTGGCCTTGTAAAACCGCGAGCTCAGCTTCGGCGTCCGTTTCTGCGTCTGGAAATCGACATAGGTGATTCCGAAGCGCTTCTCGTAGCCGTCGGCCCACTCATAGTTGTCGAGCAGACTCCACAGGAAGTAGCCCTTGACCGGGACGCCCTCGCTCACGCCGCGCTGGAGCTGCGTCAGGCAGTTGCGCAGATACATCGTCCGGTCCGTGTCGAGCACCTGCCCGTCAGCCGTGAGCTTGTCGTCGGAGCTGGCGCCGTTCTCGGTGATGTACATCGTCTTGAGCCCCCATACTTCGTGGGCCAGCTTCGGGCCCCAGTACAACGCCTCCGGCCCGATGTGCAGCCACTCGGAGAACATATGCGGGTAGGAGGACGGGAATGGGATGACCTTGTACCCCAGATCGCTGGAGGTGTCGGCCATGACGTAGGTCGGCGTGTAGATGTTGATGCCAGCGAAGTCGATGGGCGAGGAAATCGTCTTCAGGTCGGCATCGGTGAACTTAGGCGCGTTGGGGCCGAGCTTCTTCAGATAAGCGTCGGTGTACTTGCCCGTCGCGATCACGTTCATGTATCGGGCGTTTTCTTCCCGGATCGCGATGCGGGCGGCGGCAATGTGTTCGTCGGTGGCGATGGCGGGCACGGTGGAGGAGATGTTCTCCGCCAGGCCGACCTGCGTGCCCTGCCGGGCAGAGGCGCGAATGGCCTGGACCGCGAGGCCGTGGCCGAGGACGGCGTTGTGGCAGACCTGGGCGAACGCCTGCGACGGGCCGAGCTTGATGCCGGGGGCGTGGATGCCGTTGCCGTAGCCAAGATCGGTGAAGGTTTCGATCTCGTTGGTGGTCATAAAGTGGGCGATGCGGTCGGAGAGCTTGCCCGCGGTGTAGCCCGCGTAGGCGGCGAACGCCTCGGCCGTGGCCCGGTTTTGCCAGCCGCCTTTGTCCTCGAGCGCTTGCGGCAGGTCCCAATGGTAGAGGGTGCAGTACGGCTCGATGCCCGCCTCGTGCAGGGCGTCGGCGAAGCGCATGTAGTGGTCCAGCCCCTTGGGATTGGGCTTGCCCGCGCCGTCAGGAAAGATGCGCGGCCACGCGATCGAGAACCGGCAGGTCTTGAGGCCGAGCTCCCGCATGATCGCGATGTCTTCTTTGTAGCGGTGGTAGTCGTCGTCGGCCACGTCGCCGTTGTCGCCGTTGTGAGTTTTGCCCGCAGTGTGAGAGAAGGTGTCCCAGATGGACTGGCCGCGGCCGTCTTCCTTGACCGCGCCCTCGACCTGATAGGAGGCTGTGGCGGAGCCCCAAAGGAAGCCCTCGGGAAACGCGCGGGCGCCTGCCGCGGCGGTCTGGGCTTGCGCATTGGGTAGGGCATTCACGGC
>CAXTTW010000339.1:0-3195 GCA_964247255.1 uncultured Acidobacteriaceae bacterium | reverse complement strand
GACCGGCGCTGAAGATCGCCTCGTCCAGGGCTTCCCTTCTCCTCTCCACCCTCGTCCCCTCGACTCTCGACCTTCAACCCTTGACCCTGCTCTTCCCCCTCCACCCTTGCCCCACCCCACCACGGCACCTCGTACTCGTGCGCCTTCCAGTAGCTCAGCGACCGCGCCGCCCAGCGCATCGTCAGCTCGAGCGACGCGCGCGCCCGCGCCTCATCCGCCGGGTACTCCAGGCACTCGTCGAAGGCCATTGCGATATCGGACCCGAGCGCCAGCTGCACGGCCATCGAGTGCTCCGGCGAGAACATATGTTTGGAGCCGTCGAGATGCGAGCGGAATTGCACGCCCTCCTCGGTGATCTTGCGCAGGTCGGCGAGCGAGAACACCTGGTACCCGCCGGAGTCGGTAAGGATAGGCCGGTCCCAGCTCATGAACCGGTGCAGCCCGCCCATGCGCCGGATCGCCTCGTGCCCGGGCCGCAGATAGAGGTGGTAGGTGTTGCCGAGCAGGATGTGCGCGCCGGGCTGCTCGCCTTCCGCGCCGCCGAGCGCCTCGAGCACATCCTGCGGCACCGCCTTGACGGTCGCCGCGGTGCCGACCGGCATGAAGACCGGCGTTTCGACCGCGCCGTGCGGCAGGTGCATGCGACCGCGCCGGCCGCCGGGGGCGCTGGTGGCCGAAACGTCGAAACGGAGCGCCATCGGCCCAGTCTACCGGGCGTTCCCCCGGCATTTCGCGGACGCCCCGGCTCTGCTACACTCAAGCCTGTTCCGCGTGCGGCCCCGACCAGGAAGCCGCCCTTTATCGCGTGGAGCGCCACGGCGTCGGGGAGTGGCTCAGCCTGGTAGAGCACCTGGTTCGGGACCAGGGGGTCGGAGGTTCAAATCCTCTCTCCCCGACCAATTTTCCTTCTAAAACTTCATCGCCTTCCAAAGGCAGGCTCCCGCGCGTCACTGTCTGTGCCGTTGCAAGTGTCCGGAATCGGACGCCACTGTCCGGTTCCGGACACCTTTGCATGGCGCGCGGCGCGGGCTTCTTCATGGAATTAACGACTTACGCGCTCCCCGGTTTGGCCCACGAACTGCCCCCTCGTCGATTGCCGGGACGATTTCCGGCAGACGCACAGGAGCCGCCATGCCCTCCCGCCTTCCCCGCCCCGCGCTTGCCACGCTCGATTTCGCCCGGACGCTGTTGCAGGATCTGCGCTACACGCTCCGACAGCTCCGGCAGGCCCCGGTCTACGCCCTCACCGCGATCCTGACGCTCGCCCTCGGCCTGGGCGCGACCACGGCGATGCTGGCCATCGTGGACTCCGTGCTGATCCGACCCGTGGCCTTGCCGCACGCGGAGCGGCTGGTGACACTCAGCACCACCGAAGACGGCAGGAAAGCGACGACCTTCTATCCGGAAGACGTGGAGGCACTCGGGGCAAAAGTGAAGAGCTTCGCATCCCTGGCCGCCTATCGCAGCTTTTTGGCACCTGTGATGACATCGGCCGGAACGCGGATTGCCGTGGACCACACCGTGCTGCCTGGCTTCTTCGACGTTCCGGCCGTCGCGGCCAGGCGGGGCTATCTGCCCTCCACAGGTGACCGGAGCACATCCTGGGCAGTTGTCAGCGATGCATTCTGGCGCGATAACTTCCGGGGCGACCCGCAGACGGTCGGGTCGCGCATCACGGTCGAAGGAAGGCCATTGACGGTGGTCGGAATTCTCCCACCCGACTTCAAGTTTCCCGATACGATCGCCGGACCGGTCATCTTCACGCCCTTGGTTCTCGACGGTCAAGGCAAAGACGCGAACGGCTTCAACGGCGACTCCGAGGTCGTCGCCCGGCTTAAACCGGGTGTCACGCCCGAAGCCGCTCTCGCGGAGGCGAAAGCGGTCTATGCGCGCCTGCCGCCCCGCAAGGATCACAAGCGGGAGCCGCTGCACTTGACTCCCTATCGCGATACGGTCGTCGGCGACATACGACCGGCGCTGTTTGCTTTACTGGGTGCGTGCGCGGTGCTCCTCGCGATCGCCTGCGCGAACTCCGCCAATCTCCAGATCGCGCGCGCGATGCAACGCCTGCCCGAGATCGCCGTCCGGGCCGCGTTGGGCGCGACGCGAAGGCGGCTGTTCCGGCAGCTTGTGACGGAAAGCGTCGCGGTCTCCCTGCTCGGCGCGGGTCTCGCCCTCCTCTTCGCGTCCGCGATGCTCGGTGGGATACGCGCGACCTACGGGCCGCGGTTCGCCCGCTTCGACGAACTCACCATCCACCCAACAGCATTTGCCGCATGCACGCTACTCGCTGTCTTGACCGGCGTCTTCGCCGCGCTTGCCCCGGCCTGGACTGCCATGCGCGCGGCGACCGGCAACCCGTTCTGCCAAGGCACGCGCGTTACCCGGCGCTCGCGTCTGAGCGGCGGGCTGGTCGCCGCCGAGGTCGCCCTGACCTGCACGCTGCTGGTCGCCGCGGGCTTGTTTCTGCGCACCTTCCTCGCCCTGGAACGGGCCCCGCTCGGCTTCGACCCGCGCCACGTCACGGAGGTGGCGCTGATGCCTGTCAACCCGAAGGAGGACACCGCGGCCCTGAAGCAGACGCATGCGCGCATCCTGGAAAGACTCGGGACCCTGCCCGGCGTCACGTCCGCCGCGGCCGAGCTCTCTCTGCCCTTCTCCAACTTCGACCTGACCGCCGAAGCCGGTCTGAAGGTTGCCGGCCGCCCTGCAAAGGAGGGCGACCAATGCGTCGTATCTCTGCTCAGTCCCGACTATGTCCAGACCCTCGCGGTGCCCCTCGTCGCGGGACGCGGATTCCTCCCGAGTGACAACGCGGGGTCGCAAACGGTTGGCCTGGTCAACGAGGCTTTTGCGCGGCGCTTCTTCCAAGGCCGAAGAGTTGTCGGCGCGTCGGTTGAGTTCGCGCTCGACAGCACCGACGGCACAGATAACCGCTTCCTGAAAACCCCGATCGCCGTCGTCGGCGTGCTGCCGGACCAACCCGGCAGCGCTCTCAGCGACGAGGCCTCACCCACACTCTTCCTGCCGTACGCGCAGTTCCCGGCCACCGCGCACCTTGCGCACTTCGCGTTAGGCATCTCGCCCCAGTTCGCCGTGCGTTCCTCGCTCCCGCAGGCCGTGCTGGAGCGCGAGATCCGCGCCGCGCTCAAGGAGGCCGCGCCGGACATGGCGGAGATGCAGATCGGGTCGATG
>CAXTTW010000338.1:0-3205 GCA_964247255.1 uncultured Acidobacteriaceae bacterium | reverse complement strand
GTACCAGACCTGGACCTGCGTGCCGTCCGCGGTGCCGGAGTAGCGCACGTCCATGCAGTAGTTGGGGTCGAGCGCGGAGTGGAAGCTGTAGCCCGCGCCCTGTGCGACCGCCTGCCAGGCTTGCCCGGGAGCGCCGTTGCAGGGTTCGAGGTCGACGAGCGAGCCGCTGGTCGCGCCTTTTGCGGTTGCACAGTACGGGCCCAGGACAGCCAGGTTGTAGTAACCCGCCGGCTGCACGTTGGTGTTGGAGAGGGTCCAGGACTGCGCGGCCGTGCCGTTCGCCGTGTAGATCTGGATCTTGTTGCCTGTGGCGGTGCTCGCGGCCGCGTCGTCGAGGACGAGCCCGGGCGAGCTCCCCGGAGCGAGAATGTGCGTGCCGTTGAGCCCCGGGGCGCTGCCGCCGCCTGAACCCGAACCGCCGCCGGTGGTCGCGCCGGTGCCCAGGTTCACCGTGCCGTACTCGCTTGCGATGGACCCCGCCGGGATCGACAGCGAGTACCCGTCGGAGAAGTGGACTGTGGCCGCTGCGTTGGAAGCATTGAAGGCGGCATGGGTGAGCTGGCCGGAGGAGGTCTTGAAGACCGAGTAGAGCGGCGTGTCGGCGGTGATGGCGGTGCTCGGGGAGCCGAGGGCTGCCAGCTCGTTGAGCCAGTAGTATTCGTGCGCGCGGGACTCACCGTCGAAGGTGTAGGTGGTCGCGTTGAAGTTGGCGAGGGCGTCCTGCGGGTTGGCGAAGGCCTCGTACTCCTCGTCGATATCGGGCCAGTCAGGGCCTACGCGGTTGCCGTTCTGTGCGTAGAGCTCGTTGTAGTTGCGCTGGACGTAAGCGGGGTCGCGGCCCAGATAGAGCGAGCCGCCGGTGAACGGGAGCCACTCGATGCCGTGCTCGAAGTCGGGGTTCGCGCCGAAAAAGGTTCCGGTGTCGCCCTTGGCGTCGAAAACATTGGCAATGGTGGTGTGGTTGAAGCCGGAGGGGAAGGTCGCGACGGGGCCGTCGTTGAACCAGTAATCGAAAACCGCGTTGGTTTCGAGCGTGTACATCCAGATGGCGGCGTCGCGGATTTGCGTATTGCCCGTGGCCGCGCCGTAGAGGATGAGACCGGCCCAGGCGTTGACGGCCTCGGAGCTCGACTCCTGGTTTTGCCCGTCACCGAACGGGGCGGCCCCGGCGGCCCAGGAATGGCCGGCATAGGCGTCGAAGAACCGGGTATAGGGAAAGAGCGTATCACTGCGGTCGATCGAGGCTATGTCGCGGCGGAGGAGGTCGAGGTTGGGGCTCCAGGTCTGGAGCCAGGCGGGGTCGACCAGGCCGGTGAGGGCGGCGGCGTGGAGCCAGTAGCCGTAGTGGAAGTGGTGGTCGTTGAGCGAATCCGAGGAGCCGTAGGAGGCGGGGAAACCGATCAGCGTGCCCCAGTTTTGGTCGTAGTAGAACAGGTCGCTAGTCTTGCCGCCGCCCGCGTTGAACCAGGAGGTCATCGAGGCTTCGAGGGTGGACTTGAAATTCGCGAGCGCGTTCGCGTCGCCCGCGGTCTGGGCCAGGGGAAGCAGCTGGGCGATGCGTCCGAACTGCTTGCCGAGCCCGTAGGTCTCGCTGCCGGTGAAGTGGTTCGATTCGCCGGCGACCTGGTCAAGGAGGCTCGTCAGGGTTTGCTTCGAGTAAGTGTTGGTGGGCGGCAGGAACGGCAGGATGCCGTGGAAGGTGTCGGTGGTGGTGAAGGTCGTGGCGGCGTGGACTTCAAGAGTGCCGCGATCGCTGGGGTAGGTGTAAGCGGTATTCGCGCCGCCGGAGAGCGAGCTGTATTGGTGCGGGTACAAAGCATTTAGAAAGCCGGTCTGCGAACCTTCGAGCGCCTGGGTGGTCACCGAGTAAGTCGTAGTGACGGCGGCGGTGGATTGATTGTAGTTCCAGCTGACCTGCGTATTGGTCGGGAAGGAGAAGGCGTAGCCCGCATAAGCGGAGAGAGCTCCCTGGTTCGGAAGCAGGGCGAGCGAAAAGTAATTGCGCCCGGAAGGCTGGTTGCAAGTAAGGGTCGCCGAGCCGATGCCGGACCACGATCCGCCCGAGGGGCAGAAAAGCCCGTAGTTGTTGCCGCCGATGGAGACGCCGAGCGTCGCGCCGTTTTGCGAGAAGACCGTGGGCTGGCCGGAGAAGGTGACCGTCGGCGCGCCGCCGGTGCGGAGATAGACGAACGGAAAGCCGCGGCCGACGGTCGCGGTCATCTGCGAGCCCCAGGATAGGTCGACGGACCAGTCGTGCTGGGCTGAGACGTTGACGACCGACGCGTTGAGGCCCTGCACGCCGAGGGTCAGGTCGTTCTGGAAAGGCTGGGCGAAGTAGTTTCCATTGTTCTGGACGCCGTTGTAGAAGCCGAGCTTGAGGCCGTTTGCATTCGACTCCATGGCGAGCGGCTGGGGAATCATGTACACCGGGCCGCCGTTCGGCAGGGTGCCGAGCGGGTTCCAGTATTTGGACGACCAGAACTTATGCGTGAGCGCCGGGCCGGAGAACGACTTGTAAACGGTGGACTGCGGCGGGGTTTGTCCGGAGGGGGCCTGGGTTATATACGAGCCCCGGCCGACCGTGACGACCTGAGCTGGAACGGCGAGCGCAGGGAGGAGAAAAAGCGCGGGGAGGAACCGCATGGGCGGCGTCCTTCTGCTTTCATGGCACGTTGCGCGGGGGATTTGCTTGCGCTCGTCACGATAGAGGACGCGGGAGGGGTGTTGTCAAGGCTGAAGTGATCGAGAAGACATTGATCGATCAAGATCGTGCGCGGCCCATGCTCAAGCTGCTCCGTGTTGACGCTCGCCTAAGACATGAAGTTCAGCGATGAGGCCCTTAGAACACCGCTTTGCCGCTTCATCGACTTGGGCGTAGATTGAAGCCATGTCGAATCAGCAGCTTTATCTCGCGATCGGCTTGCCGATGTTCACTGCGGTCCTCGGAATGATCAGCACGATTGCGGTCGTGCTCTTCCAGGGGAAACAAATCGAAACGCGCATCGCTGAATTGCGCGCGGACCTCAACAAAACGGACATGAAAGTCGACCGGCTCACGGAAAAAGTGGGGGAGATGGCCGAAAGGCTGGCTGCGGTCGAGGTGCGAGTGGCGCACCTCGTGAGCGCTTGATCCGCTGACGTCCGGCTCAGTGCCTGCGCCGGTAGCGGACGGCAAACTCGTAGTTGGGCGGGGGCGGATAGAGCT
>CAXTTW010000337.1:0-3229 GCA_964247255.1 uncultured Acidobacteriaceae bacterium | reverse complement strand
TGTGGGCCGAGGTCGAACGCGTTCGCAGGCATCCGGCCGACCCGCAGGCCGAGGCCGAGAGTGCGCTGCCGCCGCCGGTTTAGCCCAGGTATTTAGTCCACGTTCAGGCAGCGAAACAGCTCGTCCAGCTCGACGTAAATGGGCGTGCCCGCGACCGTGAGCCTACTCGCGGTCGTCCAGCTCGCCCCCTCGAACATCTCGCCTGTGCGCGTTTCCGGGTCGATGATCCAGATCGCCTGCGCGCCCATGCGCCTGTAGTCGGCCACACGCTTCTTCATCTCCGCATAGGTGTCGTCAGGCGAGAGGATTTCAACGGCCAGCACCGGCGCTTTCTCGAGCACGGGCGTTTGCCTCCCTCGTCTCACGAGAACAACGTCCGGGAGGCGAACGCGGGTTTGGGCGACGCGCGTCCGCCACTCCGTCGCGCCCACAATTCCCCATTGCTGCTCATGCGTTCCAAACCAGAGCGCCAGCCACCACTGGATGCGCGAATGCTCCCACTGGCCCACGTTTTTCTCCCGCAGCTCCCCATCGATGTACTCGCAATCCGGCCGGTAGCTTGTCCGCAGGTACTCTTCCATTGAAACGACTGAACTCTGTGCCGGGGTCGCCATCGCTCACTCCAATGCGAGTAGTCTAGCCCCTCTCCCGCCCGTGTAAACCCTGCCTTCCGCCATGCAAGTCTGGTGCCTATAATCAGATATGGCATCGGTTCAGCCCATCCCGGCGCACCCTGAGCATCGCCCGCTCGCGCCCGCGAAGAAGCAGCCGGCCGCCTACTCCGCCGAAGCCCTCCTGCGCTACGACGAAGCCACCGCCGCCATCACCGGCCCGCGCTACACCCTGCTCATCGAAACAGTCCGACGCAACCGCCCCACCGACGACACCGAGATCATTCGCCGCGCGTGGGAGTTCTGCCTGAAGCACCACCGCGGCCAGCTCCGCGCGTCCGGCGAGCCCTACGTGCTGCACCCGCTCGAGGTCGCCATCGTCCTCGCGGAGATGAAACTCGACTCCACGGCTATTGCCGCTGGCCTGCTCCATGACGCGGTCGAGGACACCCCGGTGACCACCCCCGAGATCACGGCGCTCTTCGGCGAGCAGGTCGCGCACATCGTCGAGGGCGTCACCAAGCTCGACAAAATTCAGTTTGCCAACCGGGAAGACCGCCAGGCCGAGTCGGTCCGCAAGATGCTCCTGGCCATGGTCACCGACGTGCGCGTGGTGCTTATCAAGCTCGCCGACCGCCTGCACAACATGCGCACGCTCGAGCACCTGAAGCCCGAGCGCCAGGCCTCGATCGCGCGGGAAACCCTCGACATCTACGCGCCGCTCGCCCACCGGCTCGGGATGGGCAAGGTGCGCGGCGAGCTCGAGGACCTCGCCTTCCGCTATGTCGACCGCCCCGCCTTCGACCGGCTCCACGCCGCCATCGAAGCCCGCCGGGTCGAAGGGGAAAAGTTCCTCGCCGGGGTCGAAGCGCTGCTCCAAGAGCGGCTGGCCGAGCACAACCTCAAAGCTCGCGTCGAGTGGCGCATCAAGCGGCTCTATTCCATCCATGTCAAGCTGCAGGAAAGCGGCGCGAACGTCGACCAGGTCTGGGACCTGCTTGCCCTGCGCGTTATCGTCGGCTCGGTCGCCGACTGTTACGCGGTCCTCGGCCTCATCCACGCGCTGTTCCGCCCCGTCCCCAACCGCATCAAGGACTTCATCGCGATGCCCCGGCCGAACCTCTACCAATCCCTGCACACCACGGTGATGGGCGACGCCGGCCACCAGTTCGAGGTTCAGATCCGCACCGAGGAGATGCACCGGATCGCGGAAGAGGGTATTGCGGCGCACTGGAAATACAAGGCCGGCGGCTCGCCCGTGTCCGCGCGCGACGAACAGCGGCTGGCATGGGTCCGCCAGCTTGTCGAGTGGCAGCGCGAGATGACCGACCCCAACGAGTTCATCTCCACGCTCAAGATCGACCTCTACCCGGAGGAGGTCTACACCTTCACTCCCAAGGGCAAGGTCGTCGCGCTGCCTAAGGACGCCTGCCCCCTCGACTTCGCCTACGCCGTCCATACCGAGGTCGGCCACGCCTGCGTTTCCGCGAAAGTGAACGGGCGCATCGTCCCGCTCCGCGCCAAGCTGCGCAACGGGGACATCGTCGAAATCGTCACCCAGACCGGACACACTCCCTCGCGCGACTGGCTCACCTTCGTCAAGAGCTCCCGCGCCCGCAACAAGATCAAGCACTGGATCAACGAGCATCAGCGCGAGCGCGCCATCGAGATCGGCCGCAAGCTGCTGGAGCGCGAGGCACGCAAGTACAAGATCGCCCTGTCGAAGTTCGAGGAGTCCGATTTCGCCCGGCTGGCGGCCGACTACTCGCTTCCCACGCCTAACGATATGCTGGCCGCCGTTGGCTTCGGCAAGTACTCCGCCCGGCAGGTGCTCAACCGGCTCGCCCCCGGCATCCTGCACAGCCAGGCCGCCCCCGGCGAGCCCGACCTGCCCACCGGAGCCGAAGACGCCAAGCGCCTCCAGATCCACGCCAACGCGGCGTCTGAAACTCTCGAGGTCGAGGGCTCGAATGAGCTGCTCGTCTACCGCGCCCGCTGCTGCAACCCCATCCGTGGCGAGGAGATCATCGGCTACGTCACCCGCGGCAAAGGGGTCGCCGTCCATGGGCGGTCCTGCTCCAACGTGCAAAACCTGCTCTACGAGTCGGACCGCCGCATCTCGGTCGAGTGGGCCCGCTCGAAGGAAAGCGAGCCCCGCCGCGCTACCTACCCGGTCAAGCTGTCGGTCCTGTGCGACGACCGGCCCGGGATGCTCAAGGACATCACCGCGACCGCCAGCGAGGAAAACACCAACATTCGCTCGATGGACACCCGCCCCGGTCCCAACGACGGCGCGCTGATCGAGATCACCCTCGACGCCCTCGACCTGAAGCACCTGGAGCGCCTTCAGCAAGGCCTCCGCCGCATCCCCAATGTCCGCGAGGTTCAACGGTCGTCAAAGCTTTAGCGCTTGCGTCGAAGCCTCCGATACTTACTGAGCTCGACAACCTCCGGCTCCCATCCCATCCGGCAATGCAGCACCTCAGCACCTTTGCGAGCGCCGCCTGCCGCGTGCCACTCTCGTTACGCCTCCATCTATTCCGCCCTTCTCTGCCCCGTCTCTAACGCCCGCCCCGGCTCACCCCATCGCACCCTGTTATCGTGCCTGATACCCGGTG
>CAXTTW010000336.1:0-3229 GCA_964247255.1 uncultured Acidobacteriaceae bacterium | reverse complement strand
TTGCACTGGAACACGGGCGCGACGGGCTGATCCAGACCGGCCAGCGCGACCTCCTGATGGCGGCTCTGCTCGCCCCGGCCGGCGCGCGGCTGCTGCGCCCGGGGCGGATGCCGTGGCTGCTCGCGGGGCTTTGCCTGGGGGCGGCGTGCACTGCGAAGCCTTCCGGGGTGTTCTTCATGGTCGCGCTACCGGCGGTGGGTGTGTTGCGGCACCGACGTCCAGGCCGGTACGGGCTTGTAGCGGCGGTCGCGGGCGGTTGCGCGCTGCCGCTTGCCGCCGCGCTGGGGTACTTGCTCCACGCGCATGCACTCAGGGCGTTTCTACAGATCGAGGCGCACTTAGCCCCTTTCCATGCGTCGCTGTTTCGCTTGCCGCCGGCTAAGTTACTCGCCCAATCTGTTTCCTCCGTTCTTCTGCCCGTCTTTCTCGCGTGGCTCTTTCTGTTTGTCACCGGCAGGCGCTGGCGCGAGCCGAAGCAGCAGCTTCTCTTGACAGGGTTTCTCTGCGGGGTTTCGTCGTTCTGGGTTCAGGGCCGCGGCTACCCATACCATCGCTATCCTTCCGAGGTGTTCCTGCTGCTGCTCGCGGCGTTGGCCTTTACGGGCGCGCGAACGCGTTTTGAAAGAGCCGTCGCGGCTGCCGGGCTCCTCTTCGGTGCAGGCGTCGTTGCGCCGAAGTCCCTCGTGCAGATCGCCCACTTTACCGCCAGCCGCGACCCGCTGCGCCAGGCGCTTACCGCCGACTTACACACCCTGGGCGCGCGCGATGGGCAAGTGCAATGCCTCGACATGGCCGGCGGCTGCGTCACCACGCTCTACCATGCGCGGCTGGTGCAGGCCACCGGCTTTCTCTACGACTGCTATCTATACCCTGAGACCGCCTACACGAAGGAGCGTGACCGATACCGTGCCGCCTTTCGCGAAGCCTTGCGCGCACATCCGCCCAACTTCGTCGTGGTCACCAGCGACGAGTGCGGGCCCGCGGACTTCACTTACTCCAAACTAAGCCGCTGGCCCTGGCTCGCGGCTTACCTGGGCGCGGAGTATGCGCCTATCCGCGAGTACCGACCCGCCATGCCGCAAACCTGGGGCGGCAAGCCCGCGCTCCCTTACGGTTACCGTATCTACCGGCGCATTGCCACAGCTGGGCTCCCGCGATGAGCGCCCCCGCGGTCGGTCTCGACTTCGGGACCACCAACAGCTCCGTCGCCCTGGCCGCGGCGGACGGCACGGTCACCCTGGCCCGCTTTCCGGCCGAGGCGTCCTTTCGCTCGCTGCTGTTTTTCGAGCGGGACGCCCGCAAGCAGACCCGCGCCTTTTCCGGCCCGCAGGCCATCGAGCGTTACCTGGCCGGGGAAACGCACGAAGGCCGCCTGGTGCAGTCGCTCAAGAGCTACCTGCCTGCGCGCTCGCTGACCGGGACTGAAATCTTCGGCCGCCGCCAAAGCCTGGAGGACCTGCTCGCGCGCATCCTCCGCGATCTGCGCTCCGGCGCGGAGCGTTCGTTCGCGATGCCGGTGGAGCGGGCGGTCGTGGGCCGGCCTGTCCGGTTCGTCGGCGCGCAAACCCCGGAGGACGATGCCTACGCTGTCGGGCGTTTGCACGAAGCCTGCCGCCGCGCCGGGTTCACCGAAGTCCACTTCGAGTTCGAACCGGCCGGGGCGGCCCGGGCCTATGCGGCCACGCTCACCCGTCCGGAGACCGTGCTGATCGGCGACTTCGGCGGCGGTACCAGCGACTTTTCCCTTCTGCGCCTCGCGCCCGGCGCGCCGGCCCAGGTGCTGGGCTATGAGGGCGTCGGCCTGGCTGGGGACGCCTTCGACGCGCGTTTGGTGCGCCATCTCGTCTCCCCGGCGCTGGGTGAAAACTCGCTCGAGCGCTCCGGGGCGAAGCTGCTGCCCGCTGTCCCGGCGTGGATCTACGCCAATCTCGAACGCTGGCATTACCTATCCTTCTTGCGGACGCGCAACGTCACGGAGATCCTGAAAGGCGCGCGCACCCGCGCCCTTGAACCGGACAAAATCGCCGCGCTGCAAACCCTGATCGAGGACGACCTTGGCTTTCAGCTCCATGCCGCCGTCCAGCGGCTCAAGTACGCGCTCTCGCGGGAGGAAGCGGCCGAGTTCGTCTTTGCCGAGCCGGGCCTGACCCTGCGTATCCCGGTCACACGCGCGCAGTTCGAGCACTGGATCGCCGACGAACTTGCCGCGATCGCCGGGGCCGTCGATGCGCTGCTGGCCGCGGCAGGCGTGCGCGTAGAGCAGGTGGACCGCGTGTTCCTCACCGGCGGCACCTCGTTCGTGCCAGCGGTCGAGCGCATCTTCACGACCCGCTTCGCAGGGCGCGTGCTGCGCGGGGAAGCGTTTACGGCGGTGGCGTACGGCCTGGCGCTGCGGGCGCGCGAGTTGGGGTGAGCGCGCATTACCAAGGTGCGGCCGATGCCGAAACGGGGTGGCCGCGCACCCGCCGCCCTGGGTTAGACTTCAAACGCAGACGCGCCAGAAACAAGGGAGAACGAGCCCCATCGAACACCAGCCCCGCATCCCGTACCGGCCCGACATCGACGGACTTCGCGCCATCGCGGTGCTGTCTGTCATGGCGTTCCACCTGCAGATCCGGTTCGCGCAGGGCGGCTTTACGGGCGTCGACGTATTCTTCGTCATCTCCGGCTTCCTGATTACCTCGATCCTGCTGAGCGATCTCGGGGCCGGCCGGTTTTCGCTCCGAAGCTTCTACGTCCGGCGCATCCGGCGCATCCTGCCCGCTCTGGTTGCCGTGCTCGCCGCGTCCTCGGCCGCGGCGCTGGCGTTCTGCTTGCCGGTCGAGCTGGAAGACTTCGCGAAGTCCCTCATCGCGGCAAGTCTTTCGGCCTCGAACCTCTACTTCGGCCTCCACTCCGGCTACTTCGAGCCGCTTTCACTCCTGCGCCCGGCGCTGCACACCTGGTCGCTCGGGGTGGAGGAGCAGTTCTATCTCCTATTTCCGCCGGCGTTGGTGCTCTTGCGCCGCCTCGCGCCCGGGCGCTTGCCTGCGGCACTGGGCCTGCTCGCGGCGGCAAGCTTCGCGCTCAGCGTGTACGGCAGCCTCCACACGCCGGGGCTCGCGTTCTTCATGCCCTGGACGCGCGCCTGCGAACTGCTGCTGGGCTCGCTGCTGGCGACCCGCGCGGTCCCGTGTCCGTCCTCGCCCACGCTGCGCAACGCCGCCGCCGGATTGGGCCTGTTTCTGAT
>CAXTTW010000335.1:0-3247 GCA_964247255.1 uncultured Acidobacteriaceae bacterium | reverse complement strand
GATGCGCCCGCGTGGAAGGCCGCGCCGATCTCCGACGGCTGAAAGCCCGCGTCGACAAGAGCGTTGATGGCGCGGTGCGCCTCGTGGCCAGTCGCGAAATAGCCCGCGACGGCGGTGCCGGACAGGTTTGCGGATGTCGCCATGTGTATGTTCTCCTCTGCGCCTCGGCCGCCTGGGCTGAAGCGGCTTCGCAGGGTAGTGGGATGCGCCGGAACGCGCCGCGGGCAAAACGGGTGCGCCGGAATCGGGCGTTCTCGGGTATACTCGCGCTACGCGCCCCGCCAGGCGCGGCAGCCGTGGAGAGTTGGCCGAGTGGCTGAAGGCGGCGGTTTGCTAAACCGTTATAGGGTCAAAAGCTCTATCGGGGGTTCGAATCCCCCACTCTCCGCCATGGATGGACGGTCGGAAATGCCTCCATAACGAGCGGGGGCTCGCCGGCTGCAAGGCATCGTCCTCTAGCGATTTGCGTCCCTTCCCTTGATCTACGTTTCACTTGCGGGAAGGTGAGACAAATGGTGGAGACGTTCCGGGTCAGGTTGGCGCACAAGAGCGAAACTGGCGAGCAAACGTTAAGAGATCATCTGCTTGGGGTTGCGAGCCGCGCCCGGGAGCATGCGGCGAAGCTCGACTTACCCGCCGCGGGTGAACTGGCCGGCTTGCTCCACGATCTGGGAAAAAGCAGCGACGCTTTCCAGCGGTACCTGCTCAGTTTCGATCCGGCGAGCGGCGCGGAGCCGCAGGATGAGCTGCGGGGCAAGCTCGACCACTCGACGGCAGGCGGGCAGTGCCTGCTTCGTAACCTTCCGGGCGGCGGCGACGAGGGCACCCTTCCCGGTGTTCTGGCTCGGCTTCTCGCGCTTTGCATCGTTTCGCACCATTCGGGATTGATCGATTGCGTGCTGCCTGACGGCGAAGATGCACTCGCCCGGCGGCTCGACAAGGACGACGCCAAGACGCGCTATCGCGAAGCGTGGGACACCGTCGATGAAGAAGTACGTGCGCGAATCGAGCAGCTGCTGCAGGGGCAGGAGCTGGTGGGAGAGCTGAAGACCAGGATAGCCGCGCTGGTACGGCGAACCGGCAAAGGGCCGCAGCGCGACGTGCAGCTTGGGCTTCTCGTCCGGCTGCTGTTCAGCTGCCTGATCGACGCGGATCGTACCGACACCGCCGATTTCGAGCGTCCGCGCGCCGCGGCGGGGCGGCAACGAGGCCGCTTTGAGAGCTGGGCGGTCCTGCGACAGCGGCTGGAGGCGGGGCTGGCTGGGCTCACTTCCGGAGGGACGCCGGAGGTCAACCTGATTCGCCGCGCTGTGTCTGACCAATGTCTGGCCGCGGCGCAACGGCCGGGCGGAGCTTACACCCTGACAGTGCCGACCGGCGGCGGTAAAACCCTGGCCGCGCTGCGTTTCGCGCTCGCCCATGCAGAGAAGCACGCACTGGACCGCGTGATTTTCATCAGTCCTTACATCTCCATCGTGGACCAGAACGCGCAGGTCGCGCGAGACATGCTGGAGCCCAAGGAGGCGGCCTATGGCACCGTCGTGCTGGAGCACCATTCGAACCTGGCAGAGGAGGATGGAAAAAGGGAGCATTGGCGGCGCAAGATTCTGGCCGAAAACTGGGACGCGCCGGTCGTGTTCACGACCATGGCACAGGTGCTGGAGGCGCTCTTCGGAGGAGGCACGCGCGCGGTGCGGCGGGCGCACGCCATGGCGAAGGCGGTGTTGGTGTTCGACGAGGTGCAAACGCTGCCGGTACGCCTGGCGCACCTGTTTAACAATGCCGTCAACCTGCTGACGGGCGACTGCGGTTCGACCGTGCTGCTTTGTACCGCGACGCAGCCCTTGCTCGACGCGGTGGACCCGGGCCGGGGCGCTCTAAATCTCGCGCCCTCGCCGGAACTGATCGGGGACGTGACGGGCGCATTCGAGAGTCTGCGCCGGTATGCCGTCTACGATCACACCGAGCGCGTCTGGACCCAAGAACAGGCCGCGGACCTGGTGTGTTCTGAAGCCCTGGACCACGGCAGCTGCCTAGCCGTGGTGAACACCCGCAACGACGCTCGGACGCTCTTCGAACTGTGCCGGAAGCGCCTCGCGGCGGAAGCCCGCATCGCCCACCTGAGCACGGGGATGTGTCCGGCGCACCGAACGGACGTGCTGTCCCGGTTGAAGGAGCGGCTGAAGGCGGGGAACGGGACCCCGGTGATTTGCGTGAGCACGCAGCTGATTGAGGCCGGGGTGGACATCGACTTCGCCGCGGTCGTGCGGGATCTGGCAGGCCTGGACTCGCTGGCGCAGGCCGCGGGGCGCTGCAACCGCAACGGGCGGCTGCCGGAGCCGGGCGGACGGGTGCACATCCTCCGGCTGCCCGCCCTGCCGAAAGGGCTGGAGGAGATCCGGAAGGGGCAGGAGGTCGCCCAAGAGCTCTTAGGCTTGTGGCGGCGGGAGCAGCCGGGCCTCCCGTTTCCGCTCGACGACTTGAACCAGATGCGGCTTTTCTACGAACGGTCGTTCTTTCGCCGCGCGGGGGAGATGAGCTATACGCTCAGTCCGGAGCACGACAAGGTTCCGCGCAAAGACACAATGCTGGCGCTTCTGGGCGCAAACGGCCAGGCGCTCGCCGAGGCTAAGCGCATTGGGCGGGCACCCGCGCGCACGATGCTCCTGCAGAGCTTCAAGACAGCCAACGAGGCATTCGCGCTTATCGGCGAGACCCAGGGGGTCGTTGCTCCCTATGGGGAGCACGGAAGTGCATCCGTCGGTAATCTATGCGCCTCGCACGATCTTGCCGCAGAATGGCAGCTGTTGCGGGCCGCCCAGCCGTACACGATCTCGCTTTACCCGTCGTTGTTCAAGCGTTTGCGGCAGCGGGACGCCGTGTACGAGGCAGGCGCGGGGGTATGGTGCCTTCGGCCGGAACACTACCACGACGATTACGGGCTGCGCCTGGAAGGAGGCCCGCTGGAGGAGCTGATTGCCTGACGAGGCGCGGTGGAAAAGCAAGCCGTTCGAGTTTCGCGTGTGGGGCCGCTATGCCCTGTTTACGGACCCGCTGACCCGCGTCGGCGGCGAAAAGTGTTCCTACCACTTGCCCACCTATGAAGCGCTCAAGGGCATCTGCAAGTCGATTTACTGGAAGCCGACGCTGATCTGGTTCGTGGACGAGGCGCGGCTGATGCGGCGCATCCGGACGCAGACGCGCGGGATGAAACCGCTCGAGTACACGAGCGGCGGCAACACACTTG
>CAXTTW010000334.1:0-3265 GCA_964247255.1 uncultured Acidobacteriaceae bacterium | reverse complement strand
TGCCGGGGGCGCGCGCCTTCGCGGAGCTCAACCTGCGCACCTACGTCCGCGAGCGCGGGACCAACCGCACCGGGGTGTATTTCTACTCGCTCGACTGCGGCAACCCTCTGGCGGTCACGGTGGCACGCACGGTCTTCCACCTGCCGTACTACTGGGCGCGCATGGGCATGCGGTTCGGGGAGGAGCCGGGCCGGTCCCGCGAGGTCCTCTACACCAGCCAACGTTTGCTGTCCCCGCACAAGGCGCGGTTCCAGGCGCGTTACCGCGGACTGGGCGCGATGGCGCAGGGCGCGATCGAGCAGTTCCTCACCGCGCGCTACTCGCTCTACACGGCGCACGGCGGCACTCTGCTGCGCGGCGACATCCACCACCTGCCCTGGCCGCTCGAACGGGCCGAAGCGGAGTTCGAGGTGAACGAACTGCCCGTGGCGCACGGGTTTACCCTGCCGGAGAGCGCGCCGGTGCTGCACTACTCGCGCGAGTTGATGGTGTATGTTTGGGCGCTCGAACACGCGGAAGCGCGAACCGCCCCAGTGGCCGCCCGCGAAGCCGCGCCGGCCCCCATCGCGCGCGCGAAACATCCTTAGAAAGTGAGCCTCTCCTTTGCCTGAACCCGCTTCCCTCACCGGGAAAACCGCCATCGTGACCGGTGCCTCGCAAGGCATCGGCCGCGCCGTCGCCCTCGCTCTGGCCAACGGGGGCGCGCGCGTGCTCCTGGCCGCACGCAACGCCGAAAAGCTGTCCTCCGTCGCCGCCGAGATCGCGGAGGCGGGCGGCGAAGCGCACCCCTACACGCTCGACATTGCCGCGGAGGCCTCCATCAAGGAAACCGCAAAGGCAGCCCTTGCCGCCCACGGCACGGTCGACATCCTGGTCAACAACGCGGGGATTACCCGCGACGGGCTGATGATGCGCATGCGGCGGCCGGACTGGGACGAGGTGCTCGCGACCAACGTGACCGGAGCCTTCCTGCTGACGCAGGCGCTCTTGCCGGCGATGGTCAAGGCGCGCTGGGGGCGCATTGTCAATATTTCGAGCGTGGTGGGCCAGGCCGGGCAGGCGGGCCAGGTCAACTACGCGACCAGCAAGGCGGCGCTGCTGGGCTTTACCAAGGCGCTGGCGCGGGAAGTCGCATCGCGCGCGATCACGGTCAACGCGGTCGCGCCGGGATACATTGAGACGCCGATGACGGAGGTGCTCACGGACGCACAGCGGGCGGCGACGCTGCAGGCGATCCCGCTGGGCCGGGTCGGGACGGACGTCGAAGTGGCGCACGCGGTCGCATTTTTATGCTCGCCGGGGGCCGGGTACATCACCGGGCACACGCTCGATGTCAACGGCGGGTTGTCGATGCGCTGAGGGGCTGCGGGATGGGCTGGCTGCGCCGCAGCCATAATCCAGCATTCGTGGTTTCGGCAAAAAGGGTCGTCCTGACAAGCGCAGCGAGGCGGGCGCTGTTTTTTCGCCACGAGCGAAAAGCAGGTCTTCGGCGCAAAGCGCTGCCGCTTCGCTCAGGATGACCCCTTTTGAAAAGTTCAAGCTACGTCCGAAGCAGGCGGCTGCGCGGTCAACCGGGTCGGGTTCGCCCCACCCTTGACCGCCGCCACCCCTCCGGCCTGCCGTTGGCCCGCTTCCACAGCTCCGCGTTCAGCTCCGCGCCCACCAGAAGGACCACCGAGGTCAGATACATCCACAGCATCAGGATGATGATCGCGCCCAGCGACCCGTAGGCGGCGTTGTAGTCGCCGAAGTGGCTCACGTATTCGCTCAGGATGGTGGACCCGAGCACCCAGAACACCACCGCCACCGCCGCCCCCGGCAGCAGCGACCTGAACGGGACCTTGCGGTTGGGTCCCAGGAAGTAGAGCAGCATCACGATCATGACGAACGTAGTGAACAGAATGCCCAAGCGCAGCGGCGGCCACACGATCGCGAAGACATAGGGAACGGGAAAGGCCTGGGAGAAAAAACGCACTACCGGCGGCCCGGCAATCAGGGTGAGCAGACCCAGAATGCTCAACCCGCCGCAGGTGAAGGTCAGCAGAAGAGCCTGGACGCGGTCGCGCCACCAGGAACGCACGTTTTGGACGTCGTAGGCGATGTTGAGCGCCTCGATGAGCGCGGAAAACGCGCCCGCGGCCGACCATAGATACGTCAGGATGCCGATGGACAGGATGCGGGCCGGGTGCGGGGTGATGACGGAGGCGATAACGGACCGGACAAAAACCATGGCCTCCGGGGGAACCAGCATCGCGATCAGGCCGAGCAGCTGATCCCACAGGTGCGGGACCGGCAGAGCGCTCAAGAGCGCCGAAAACACGGCCAGCAGCGGCACCAGCGAGAGCAGGAAAAAGAAAGCCACCGCCGCGCCGATGGTCAGCACGCGCGTACGCATGACCTCGTTGAAGATCACCATGGCGAGGTGCGGGACGCCCTGGGCTTCGCACTTGAGTTTGTTCAGGGTCTTGGCGGCGGTGTCCGTCATGCAGCTCTCCCTTCCCGAGGGCCCGGCGGCTGGTCCATGCGCGACTGCGGGATCAGCCGGTATAGATGCTCTTAAAGCGGCCTCCGCTTTCCTGCCTCGCGAGCGGCCCGGCCCGCGCGGGTATGTGCAAGGGAGGCACACTTCTGTGGGATCGAATGATTTCTGTCGACGCGACAACCCGTTCGGTGTTAACTCTGTTGTCACCAAAGCGCATTCCCCCGCGGTTTGAGTCGACGGAACGAGTGAACCTCCCATCAGCATGAAAATCGGCGAAACGATTCGTGATTTCCGCTTGCAGCGCGGCCTCTCGCAGGGCGACATCGAGAAGCGCACCGGGCTGCTCCGCTGTTACCTTTCCCGGGTTGAGAATGGGCATACCATCCCTTCGCTCGACACGCTCCAGAAAATCGCGGGATCGCTCGATGTGCCGCTGGCGCAGTTTTTCGCCGATCCGGCCGGCCCTCGCGACCTGCCAACTCAGAAGATCTCCGACGACGAGCTGCGGTTCCTTTCGCAGATCCGACGCTACTCCTCCAACCTGAACGACAGCGACAAGAAGCTGCTGCTGGCCATGGTGCGCAAGTTCGCCTCGGCGACCGCGACCGCCACGGCCTGAGAACCCGCCCGTTACCGGCCCGGCACCCCGGAGACGTAAAAAGCCCTGACCCCGACGCACAACAGCACAAGCAGAAAAGCCTCGGCCCCGAGCGCGAGGAGACGGCGCCGCCGGAACACATCGAGCGGCGCGCCGATGCGCGGCACCATGGGCAGGGCCAGCAG
>CAXTTW010000333.1:0-3302 GCA_964247255.1 uncultured Acidobacteriaceae bacterium | reverse complement strand
GCGGAGGCCGACCCGACCGAGGACGTCGGCGGGTTCGATGCGCGGGCCAAGCTGGTGATCCTGGCCCGGCTGGCGCTGCGGGCTGATATGCCGGTCGACCAGGTCCGGTGCCGGGCGATCACGCGGCTTACCGCGGTGGACTTCGATTACGCGCGGCTGCTGGGGTGCACGATCCGGCAGATTTCCCGGGCCGAGATGCTCCCGGATGGAACGGTTGTCGCTTTAGGCGGGCCGATGCGCGTTGCCGCGCGGAGCCCGTTCGCCTGGGCACGCGGGACGGCTAACATGGTCTTGGTCGGCGGGGCGTTCGGGGGCGACGTCGTGTTCTCGGGCCACGGCGCGGGCGGGCACCCGACGGCGGTAGCGGTGGTGAGCGACCTGCTGGCGATCGCGCACGGGACCGGCGCGGTGGAGCTGCCGAGCGCGTGCGCCTCGGTCACCAGCGATTTGCGCCTGCGCCATTCCGTCCGGTTCATGGTGCGGGACCGGCCGGGGATCGTGGCGGGGATCGCCGCGGCGCTGGCGCGGGAAGGCATCAACATCGACGCGCTGCTGCAAAAGCCAGGGTATGGCAAGGGAGCTCTGCCGTTCGTGGTCACGGTGGAGCCCTGCCCCGGCTCGGCGCTGCGCCGGGCGCTGGCGGCGGTGGAGGAGATGGATTGCCTCCTGGAGCCGCCGCTGGAGATGGAGATTCTGGAGGGGGAGTGAGAAGGGGAAGACAGGTCATGCCGCTGCGTCCGTGACGGCTTCCTGCGTAAGCGGCATATGCGGGAAGTGAGCACATGCTTTTCAAGCCAAGCCGTAGGAAGCTGAGTGGATCTGATTCCACACATCCTAAGTCGCCGCAGGAGCGGTTTGGCAGATGTCTTGTAACTGCATTTTGAGGTGAGATCTACCGGATCTGAAATTGGCTGGATCGCGGAAGTGATCGGCAGACGGCTGACGGCTGAACGTGCCTGTCGTCTCAAAATCGATCGAGGAGGCGGCGGAGCACTTCGGCTGGTTTGCCGGTCTCGTCGGGCTGGACTGCAGGCGACGAGCGTGCTGATGCGCGAGCGTCTCGGGTGGCGGCTCACGCGTCCCGGCCTGCTCGCCGATCTGGAAAGCTCGACATACTACTTCAACAGTTAGGCCGGGGTTTGAGAGGGGCGGTCTTCAGCGCAGCATCTCAAGATGCATGACCACAGCACGACCTCGGCGCGCGCCCAAGCCGGCCCCTCTGCCTCAACCCATCACAGACCCTGCGGAGGCCGCCAAGGCCGCCGGGCTGCGGTATATGTCCGACAGCAAACCCGGCATCCGGCGGGTGAAGCATGGCAAGCACTTCCGGTATGTGGACGCGGCGGGCGCGCCGGTGAAGGATGAGGCGGTGCTGGGACGGATCAAGTCGCTCGTAATCCCACCGGCGTGGACCGATGTATGGATCAGCCCGCGCGAGAACGGACATCTGCAGGCGACCGGGCGCGACGTAAAGGGGCGCAAGCAGAGCCGCTACCACCCCAAGTGGCGCGAGGCGCGGGACGAAACCAAGTACGAACGCATGATGCACTTTGCCGCCGCGCTGCCGCGAATCCGCGCGCGCGTGGAGGAGGATCTGAGCCTGCCGGGGTTGCCGCGCAACAAGGTCCTGGCGACCATCGTCAAGCTGATGGAAGAAACCCACATCCGCGTAGGCAACGCCGAGTACGCGCGCGACAACAAGAGCTACGGGCTGACCACGATGCGCAACAAGCACGTGGAGGTTTCGGGGTCGGAGATCCGCTTCGAGTTCCAGGGCAAAAGCCGGGTGCACCACACGATAAACCTGAAGGACCGGCGGCTGGCGGGGATTATCAAGCGCTGCGCGGACATCCCGGGGTACGAGCTGTTCCAGTATCTGGATCGCGACGGGGAGCGCCACTCGATCGACTCGGCGGACGTGAATGAGTACCTGCACCAGATTACCGGCGAGCACTTCACGGCAAAGGACTTCCGCACCTGGGCGGGCTCGGTGCTGGCCTGCGAGATGCTGCACGAGCTGGAGCCGTTCACGACCGAATCGCAGGCGAAAAAGAACGTGGTGGAAGCGATCAAGGTCGTCTCCGGACGGCTGGGGAACACGCCTTCGATCTGCCGCAAGTGCTACGTGCACCCAGTGGTTCTGGAGGCGTATCTGGGCGGGAAAACGATCAACGCGGTCAAGGCCGAGGTGAAGGCGGAGGTCGAGGAGGAGCTGAAGGAAGACAAGGGGGCTCTGCGGCGGCAGGAGCAGGCTCTGATTGATCTGCTGCAGAAGAATCTGCTGGAAGCGCGCGGGTAGATGCAGCAAGAGCGCTCTAAAGCCGGGCGGAGGCGCTGAGCCCGGCGGCCATGGCGTCGAGCGACAAGGAGCGGAGCAGGTTGCGGCGCATGCCCATTTCCACTTCGTCCACGGCGCGGACGGCTTCCTCGATCCATGGATAGGTCGCGCTCTCGGCAAGCGCGGTGAGCTCGCGGAGGAGGTCGACGTTGCGGGCCAGCCCGGGCTGTGCTGCCTTGAGCACGGTGAGGTCGCGCAGCAGCCCGCGCAGCGACCGCAGCAGGGCCTGCGTCTTCTCCTGGCCCTCGGCCCCGGCGCGAAAGGTTTCGGTGATGCGGAAGAGATCGGACCAGGCCGAGTCCTTGAGCGCGGTACGCAGGACCACGAGGGCCTGGGTGCGCGACGCGAGATAGGCGGCGAGGTCAAAGCTGAGAGCCGCGCCGACAGCACCTTCGGCGAGGCGGGCGGTGAGGGCGCGCTCGGCCGGTTTGAGCTCGGGGCGGCGGGTCGTGAGGAGGGTTTCAAGCTCGGGGACGGGCAAGGGCGCGAGGGCGAAGACGGCCATGCGGGAGCGGATCGTGGGGAGCAGCTCACCGGGGTTGGTGGTCAGGATCATCAGAGTCGCATGGGGGGGCGGCTCCTCCAGCACCTTGAGCAGGGAGTTGGCGGCCTCCTTCATAAATGCCGAGCTCGAGAAGATGTAGAACGCCCGGCGCGCTTCAGAAGGAACGCGGTAGACGTCGCGAATCACGGAGCGGACCTGGCCCAGCTTGATGAGCAGCTGCGGCGGGTCCGGGGGGATGACGAGGACGTCAGGGTGGGTGCGGATAAGAATGCGGGTATCTTTTTTGTCGGCTTCGCGGAGGTCTTCGCGGGCGGCCACGGCTTCCTCGACGCGAGCTTTGAGGGGGGCCGAGGCGGCGATGCGGCGGCAATTTTCGCAGGTGCCGCAGGAGTCCGGCTCGCCCGGCGGGGGCGCGAGGCAGTTGGCGGCCTGGGCGAGCAGGAGGGCCAGGGTGTACTT
>CAXTTW010000332.1:0-3307 GCA_964247255.1 uncultured Acidobacteriaceae bacterium | reverse complement strand
CCCCCCGGCCCTGGCCCGCGTAGCTGTTGCCCTTCGGCTGGACCCGGATGTTCCGCTTGCTGCGCGCGCCCGAGCGCGGCGTAAAGGCGAGCTCGTCCACCCCACCCGTGCCCAGGGTTACGAAGACCTGCGTTCCGCTCGGCGAAAACACCGCCTGGGTCACCGACCCGGGGTCGAGCGCGATCTGCGTCCCCACCTGCGCGAGCGTTCCATTGGACGGGTTGATCTGGTACACATACGCGAGCGGCGCGGAGCCGGTGTCCGCGATCACCAGCAGCCACTTGCCCGTCGGGTCCACGGTCATGGCGCTCACCACCACCTGCTGGAACACCGGGGCACTGCCGTTCCCGACTGAGAGTGAGCCGTCCGCGTTGACCACGTACACGTAGGCGACGCCCAGCTGGCTGCCCGCCCACAACAGGTTGCCGGCGGGGTTGATCGCGAGCGCGGTCGGGATCGCCGGGACGGTAGCGGGGGAGTTTGCGAGGTTCGTCAGCTTGCCGGCGCTTGAAAGCGAGTAGCCCGTAAGCGTGGAGAGCTGCGGGTTGCTGTTGGCCGTGTACACCGCGCCGGGCGTCGTTCCCGAACCCGACCCGCTTCCCGAACCACTGCCCGACCCGCTGCCTGACCCGCTTCCGGACCCCGTGGACGTCGACTTCGGCGGGAAGAATTGCCCGCATCCCGCGGCGAGTACGAGGCTCAGTAAAGTCCAGCGCCGCCCAACGCGCGTGCGCACCTCCGCCCGCATGGGACGGCCCGCCCCGCTGAAACGTGAGCGCCGCCCGCCCACTCAGCCCTGCCCGTCCACCAGGTTGCGGTCCACCGCGTTCTCGTACATCGAGGGCTCGCGCGCCACAATCGTCAGGCCCGACTCGGTGACCTTATACCGTTTGCGATCCTCGTTCAGGTTGTAGCCGATCACCGTGCCCTCCGGCAGGTGCACGTCCCGGTCGATGATGGCGCGCCGGATCTGGCAGTTCCGCCCGATATTGACGTGCGGAAACAGGATGCTCGAGTCGATGTTGGACCGTGAGTTCACCCGCACGTCCTGCGAGAATAAGGAGTTCGACACGCAGGCGCCCGAGATGATGCAGCCGGCCGAAATCACCGAGTTGACCGCCGAACCGTCGCGGCCCGCCTGGCCGAAGACGAACTTCGCCGGCGGGTACTGCCGCACCCGGGTCCGCATCGGCCACTCCCCGTCGTATAGGTTGAAGACCGGGTTCAGCGAGGTCACGTCCATGTTCGCGTCGTAGTAGGCGTCCAGCGTTCCCACGTCCCGCCAGTACAGCTCCTTGCGGTTTTCGTCGACGAAGTTGTAGGCCCCCATCTTCACCTTGCCCAGCAGATCCGGCAGGATGTTGTGCCCGAAATCGTGCTGCGAGTCCTTCCGTTCCGCGTCCTCGATCAGCGCCTTGAGCAGAGCGTCGGTGTTAAAGATGTAGATGCCCATCGAGGCGTCCACCATCTCCTCGTTCCAGGGCGAGCGAAGCGTCGTGGACTTCGGCTTTTCGAGAAAGCCCGTGACCTCGCCTTGCTTGCTCACCTCCACCACGCCGAACCGCGACACCTCGTCCGGGCGAATGGGCAGCGTGGCCAGCGTTACCGCTGCGCCCGAGCCGACGTGCTGGCGCAGCATCTTGCCGTAGTTCATCTTGTAAATGTGGTCGCCGGACAGGATGATGACGTACTTCGGTTTCTCCGCCCCGATCGAGTAGATGTTCTGGTACACCGCGTCCGCCGTGCCTTGGTACCACTGCGGGCCCATGCGCTGCATGGGCGGCAGGATCTCGATGAACTCGCCCAGATCCTGCGCGACCGCGCCGGACCAGCCCTCGCGGATGTGCCGGTTCAGCGAAAGGGCCTTGTACTGGGTCAGGATGTACACCTTCCTGAGCTCGGAGTTGATGCAGTTCGAGAGCGTGATGTCGATGATCCGGTACTGCCCCGCGAACGGCACCGCCGGCTTGGCCCGGTCCCGCGTCAGTGGGGAAAGCCGCTCGCCCGCGCCGCCCGCGAGCAGTACACCCAGTGTGTCTTTCATGTCGTACCCTCTCCCTTGCCGCTGAACCGCGCTCGTAACCGCAGACACCGTCTGCCAGGTGGATGGTCAACTCGCCTTGTGGAGAGCCTCGCGCACGATTCCCTCCAGGTACGCCTGATACGGAACGCCTTTTGCCTCGGCCTGCTTTTGCGCCAACTCGATCTCGGCGTAAGTTAAAGCGATGGGCGTTAGAGGCTCCGGGGCCCGGCGCTTGTCTGCGGCCCGGCTGATCTTGAGCGTTCCATTCTTTTTCGCTTTTTCAACCGCCTCGAAGATCTTGTCTTCCTGCGTCGGCCACCACGCGCCCTCTTCCGCTTCGGTCCTGAAATCCGGCATATCGAGCTTGAGTTCAATCATGCTGTCTCCTGTGCGGCGTTCCAGGCTGCCTTGCGCTTCTGATCCGAGGGCCATGCAGTGACAACCCGAATATCACCCCTGCGAAAGGTGGTTACCACCACGATGATCCGCTTGCCCGAGGTCTGCCCGATCTCCGTCACTCGCGTTTCGCCGTTCCGTACCTCTTGCTTGAGCTCGATGGTATCGCCGCGAAGAGCCTCCTCGACCTCTTCCGGCGTAATCCCATGAACCGCAATGTATGCGATGTTCGCTTCGTCCCAATCGAAACGCAACCCGTCAGTCATTCGATCGTCCTCACCACCTGACTTTCAGGTTGCGGGAGTGCGAAGCTGCCCGGCAACACACTGACCCCGCCTACGCCGGCTTCTCCGGCGCGGGCTCGGCACCCGCATCCGGCGGTCCGTCCGTCCCGCCCTCGTCCCCCTCGATCGCGATGCGCAGCGAGCGCAAAAACGACACGTCCTGCTCGGTAAAGCCGGCTTGCCGCTCCGCTTCGGTCTCGTTCGCGTCGCGTTCAGCGACCTCGTTCAGCCCGATCGTCGCCTCGAGCATCAGCAGCACGTCAAACCCCTGCCGGCGGATGTCCTGCACCACCCCGGCGATCTGCTCCGACTCCGATACGCTCTCGTGAATCGCCTCGCCGAGTTGCTGCACCAGCTTGCGCAAGTTCTCCTTCAAATCCGTCACCCGCCTTCCCGGGCCTCCGCGGCCCGTTTCTCCCGTCGCTTGTTCCCCTACCTTATGTTGGATGGCCCGGGCCAGCAAGAAGGCAGTGCGCCGGGACCAGACTTTGGTACCGTGGCCGAACCCGAATCGGAACAATTTTCGGAATGGGAATCCACTCGCGGGGACGGTAAACTCGCACCATGCGCCCTGAAACCTTCGGCCGCGCCCTCGGCATCGGCG
>CAXTTW010000331.1:0-3307 GCA_964247255.1 uncultured Acidobacteriaceae bacterium | reverse complement strand
GCGCTGGGCCTGCCCCACACCCCCGCCGAAGCCACCGACAACGCCTCCATCGAGGCCGCCATCGCGCTCGGCAAGCAGCAGTTCGGCGAGCTGCACGGCGTCGCCAACTGCTTCGGCTCGCTCCTGCTCAAGCCCGGCCACGTGACCACGGACGCCGAGTTCGACTCGGTGGTCGCGGTCAATCTCCGCTCCTCGTTCGCGGCCATGCGCGGCGCGGCCAAGAACATCCCCGGCGCGGGCTCTGTGGTGTTCGTTTCAAGCGCTGCCGCCCGCTTCGGGCTCATCAACCACGAGGCCATCGCCGCCGCCAAGGCCGGCATCCAGGGCCTGGCGCTGGCCGCCGCCGCCACCTACGCCAAGCGCGGGCTGCGCTTCAACTGCGTCGCGCCCGGCCTGACGGAGACGCCGCTGACCGCGCGCATCACCGGCAACGAGGCCGCCGCCAAAGCCTCTATGAGCATGATTGCCCTCGGCCGCTTCGGGCTGCCCGAGGACGTCGCCGCCGCCATGGCCTTCCTGCTGGACCCGGCGCAAAGCTGGATCACCGGCCAGGTGCTCGGGGTCGACGGCGGGTTGGGGTCGGTCTTCAGCCGAGGAAATGCCTAGGCATTCACACCTGCTGGAGAGATGATGAAAATCGTTGCACTTGAGGAACACTACACGACGCCGCAGGTCCGCGAAGCACAGGCTGCCGTTGAGCCGGCCTTCCAGGAACCCATGGAGGTGCTCGGCGACCAACCGGAAACAAGCGTCAAGCTCGACGAAATTGCTGAGCTGCGGATCGCCAAGATGGACGAGTGCGGCGTCGACGTCCAGGTTCTTTCGCTGACGACTCCGGGTACGCAGAATCTGGAACCGGCGCAAGCTTGCGACCTGGCCCGGTCCTCCAACGATTTCCTCGCCGCATCCATCGCGCGCCATCCCGACCGCTTCCAAGGCTTTGCCACCCTGCCCACGCCCGACCCCGCAATGGCCGCGGCCGAGTTGAAGCGATGCGTGACCGAGCTGGGCTTCAAGGGCGCGCTGCTCGGCGCGCGTACACGCGACCGCTCGCTCGACCAGCCGGAGTTCCTGCCGATTTTGGAGATGGCCGCCGAGTTGCGCGTCCCGCTCTTCCTGCACCCGCAAAGCCCGGCCCCGGCGGTGCGGGAGACCTACTATTCCGGCTTCAGCGAGTCCCTTAACGCCTTCTTTGCCGCCCCCGGCTTCGGCTGGCACGTGGACACGGGCATCTATGCCCTGCGACTGATCCTGGCCGGCGTCTTCGACCGTTTGCCCGACCTGCAGATCCTGTTAGGTCACTGGGGCGAGGTCGTGCTGTTCTATCTCGACCGCATCGAGAGGCTCGGGAGGTTCGCGAAGCACCTGCGCAAGCCGATCTCAAGCTACATGCGGGAAAACTTCTACTACTCAGGTTCGGGTATTTTAAGTCAGCGATACCTGCTCCAAACCATCGAGATCGTCGGCATCGACCGCGTTGTGTACTCGACCGACTACCCTTACCAGTTCGCGCCTGAAGGCGGGGCGCGGCGGTTCCTAATAGAGGCATCCATCGCTCACGAAGACAAGCTCAAGATCGCCCACGGCAACTGGGAGCGTCTCACAAGCCGGGCTTGACAGCTGTTTCTTCCTCGTTCGGGTGCTCCGGTACGGGTTCCGCGCTCTTGGTCCATGCCGCGTAAATAAGGTCTCGCAACTCGCTCGCGCCGGCGGCCAGACGCTGCGCGGCGAACTGCTTGCCTTCCGCCGTGCCCGCGCCGGTGAAGTCGCCCGCTTTTTCGAGCGCGTACGTCCGGTCGACCAGCGCGGCCGAGCGGCGCAGGTAGGCGAGATAGTCTGCCCACTCATCCCCGACCGGGGCCGCAGGCGCGAGCAGCGGTTGTACGTCGGCGGCCTTCAGGTTCGCGCCCACGAACACTGTCTCGAACTGCGCGTGGATGTGGTGCCCGGTCGCGTAGCCGTTCGGGTTCGCCGGCTCTACCCAGCCGTTGTAGTCGCGGGTAACGTGCAGGGGCTGTGAGCCGTCACCTACGTAGTGGCCCAGCCAGCCCGCGTAAAACAGCACCGCGGCCTCCTCGGGCTTTGTATCCGTGTGCGCGGCGAGAGCCTCCCGGTAGTCCCGGAAGCCCGCCTTGAGCCGCTCCCACACCTCCTCGGTCTGCCAGGGCTGCAAGCCGACCTTCTCCGGCGTTTCCAGCGCGGCCTGCTCGGGATGGGCGGCGCGGTACTTGGCCAGCTGCTCCAGAAAATCGTAGCGCTTGCGCGGCAAGGGGCCAATGACGTCCGCATATTCGAGGTCGATGAAGTGGTCCGGTGCCTGGGTCGCGCTCAACTCGGGCTCCGCGGGCGAGCGCCAGCGGTCCGGCTCCGGGCCCAGGTACTCGACCTCATCCAGCGCGGCCGGTGTACGCAGGAAAGCGGGCGCGTCGGCGGGCAGCGC
This sequence comes from uncultured Acidobacteriaceae bacterium, assembly GCA_964247255.1. Classification (GTDB taxonomy): domain Bacteria; phylum Acidobacteriota; class Terriglobia; order Terriglobales; family Acidobacteriaceae; genus EB88. Next base: position 867 of record CAXTTW010000331.1, on the reverse strand, counting down.
TTCAAGCGCAAGCCGGTTGATCATACGGTGGCCGTCCGAGCCCCACCCGAAACAGACGGTGGCGGCAAACAGCGGGAGAGAAGCGAGGCGGGCGAGTTTCATTCCGCTCGCGAGTCTACCAGCGCCGTCTTTCAAAGCCGCGAACAGAACTTTGCGCCGGATTTGCCGTCCATACCGGTGTGACCCGCGCCCTTCTGCCCCTCCTTCTGCTCGCGCCGGCGGCCTTGCCCGCGCAAACGCCCGCTACCACTCTGTCCGTCAACGCCCGCCTGGTGACCCTGCCCGTGGTGGTCCGCGACAAGAGGGACAAGCTCGTCCCCGGGCTGACCAAGGAGGACTTTACGTTGACCGAGGATGGCCGCCCTGAGACGATCCGCTACTTCTCGCTCGACACCAACCTGCCCTTAACGCTGGCGCTCAACGTGGATACCAGCGGCAGCGTGCAGGAAGCGCTCGACGAGGAGCGGAAGGCGAGCCAGAGCTTCCTCGACGACATGCTCGCGAAGCCGGAGGACAAGGCGGCCGTGCTCCACTTCGACCGCGAGGTGGAGCTGCTCGAAGACCTGACCCCGTCGAAGCCGAAGCTGCGCGAAGCCCTGAACCAGCTCGCGCCCACGCCGCCCGACAACTCGAGCGACAACGGCGGCAGGCGGCGCGGCGGCGGCACGCAGCTCTACGATTCCGTCTACCTGTCCGCGCACGAGCTGCTGGAGAAGCAGACCGGACGCAAGGCGATTATCGTGCTGAGCGACGGCGAGGACCGGGGCAGCAAGGAAACGCTTGCCGAAGCGGTCGAGGCCGCGCAAAAGGCCGAGGCCGAGGTGTACACCATCTACTTCAAGGGTGAGGAGCAGCGTCCCTCCTTCC
>CAXTTW010000330.1:0-3333 GCA_964247255.1 uncultured Acidobacteriaceae bacterium | reverse complement strand
GGTGGCGGTCGGGGGGGGGGCGGCGCGGGGGGGGGCGGCGTGCGGGGTGCGGAGCGCGGCGATCATGGGGGGGCCTGGGCGGGACCCGGAGTCCGAGATGGGGCCGCTGATCACGCGCGAGCACCGGGACCGGGTGGCGTCGTACCTGGACGCGGCGCGGGAGGAGGGCGCGACGGTGATAGTGGATGGGCGCGCGGTGGCTGCCTCGGGCGGCGGATTTTTTCTTGGGGCGTCGCTGGTGGACGGAGTGCGGCCGGGGATGCGCTGCTACGACGACGAGATGTTCGGGCCGGTGCTCTCCGTGGTACGCGCGGAGACCTACGCGGAAGGGGTGCGGCTTATCAACGAAAACCCTTACGGCAACGGCGCGGCGATTTTCACCAGGGACGGCGGCGCGGCCCGGCGATTCCAGTTCGAGGTGGAAGCAGGCATGGTGGGCGTTAACGTGCCGGTGCCGGTGCCGGCGGCCAGCTACAGCTTCGGCGGGTGGAAGAGCTCGCTGTTCGGTGACCTGCACATGTACGGGCCGGAAGGGATCCAGTTCTACACGCGGGGCAAGATCGTGACCAGCCGGTGGCCGGACCCGGGGACGAGCAAGGTGGACCTCGGGTTTCCGCAAACACGTTAGGGAACTCTCGAAGGAGTACAAAGGCCGGGATCACCTTGAGGAGCGCGGCGACAAAGGATCTGCCTTTGCTGCATTTGGAAGCAAAGCAGATCCTTCGCTTCGCTCAGGATGAGCCCTATTCAAAGTCTCGCTTAGGAGGGGAAATGCAGGCTTCGATACGGATTCCGTCGCTGCTGAGGATCGGCGGGGGCGCGTTCGACGGGGTGGCCGGGGTGCTCGCGGAACTCGGCTGCGCGCGGCCGCTGCTGGTGACCGACCCATACATGGTGGAGACGGGCTTTGCACCGCGTTTGCGGGAGCAGATTCGCGCGGCGGGGCTGGCCTGCTCGGTGTTCCACGAAACGCTGTCTGACCCGACCACGGCGGTGGTGGAAGCAGGCGTGCGGGTCTTCACCGAGGGCCGGCACGACAGCCTCGTGAGCCTGGGCGGGGGCAGCCCGATCGACACGGCCAAGGCCATCGGCATGCTGGTGGCGAATGGCGGGCGTGTGCGCGACTACAAAGCCCCGCACGCACCGGCCAAGCCTGGTCCGAGGCACGTGGCGGTGCCGACCACGGCCGGGACCGGCTCCGAGGTGACGCGGTTTACGGTGATCACCGACGTGGAGACGGACGAGAAGATGCTGGTCGCCGGGGATCACCTGCTGCCCTCGGCGGCAGTGGTGGACTATGAGCTGACGCTCTCCATGCCGGCGCGGCTCACCGCGGATACCGGAACCGACTCGCTGACGCACGCGATCGAGGCGTATGTGAGCCGCAGGGCGAACCCGTTTTCGGACGCACTGGCGCTGGCGGCGATGCGGACGATCTGGCGGGAGCTGCCGCGGTGCTTCCGCGAGCCGGGGAACCGCGAAGCCCGCGAAGCGATGATGCTGGCCGCGACGCAGGCGGGCATGGCGTTCTCGAACGCGAGCGTGGCGTTGGTGCACGGGATGAGCCGGCCGATCGGGGCGCACTTTCACGTACCGCATGGGCTGTCGAACGCGATGCTGCTGCCGGCGGTGACGGCGTTTTCCGTTGAGAGCGCGCTGCCTCGCTACGCGGAGTGCGCCCGCGCGATGGGGATGGCGAGAGCCGCGAGCGGAAACGAGGAGGCGGCGGGGGCGCTGGTGGCATCTCTGTACACCCGCAACGGGGAACTCGAGATCCCGTCCCCGCGCCTCTATGGGATCGACCGGGAGCGCTACCATGCCCTGATCCCGGCCATGGCCGCGCAGGCGCTGGCTTCGGGCTCGCCGGCAAACAACCCGCGGCTCGCCTCGGCCGGGGAGATCGAGGCGCTCTACCGCAAGGTTTGGGACTAGTCTCAGATATTCTGTAGATGCCCCGCGCTTCCCTTCGGCCAACGCATGGGCTAGACTTGGCCAAAACCAGCTCCAACTTCGAGTGCCCGCATGCCTATGCCCGCAAACACGCTTGTTCCAAATGAAGAGCTGCTCGGGCCATCGGCCGGAGCTCCCAAGCACTTCCGCTCGTCTTCAGGCGAAATCTTCGACGGGTACTTCGCCGAGGGCCGGACGTGGAGCTTCAAGAAGCACGACCTGCTGGATGCGCGGGCCCGGCGCCTGTTCGAGTCCGCGGCGCTGGCCTGCTCGGTCGACGCGTACCCGTTCCAGGCTCCGCTGTCGCGCAAGTCCGGCCCCTGCGTCGAGACCGACGGGCACAAAATGCTGATGCTCTCGAGCTACGACTACCTGGGTCTGATCGGCGACCCGCGCATCGACGCGGCGGCGATCGAGGCCATTCGCCGCTATGGCACGGGTACCGGCGGCGTTCGCCTGCTGACCGGGACGCTCGACCTGCACCACGAGACCGAGCGGGCGCTCGCGGCGTTCAAAGGCACCGAGGCGGCGCTCCTGTTTACTTCAGGCTACGTTGCGAACCTGGCGGTGATCTCCTCGCTGTTCGGCCCGGCGGACCGTGTGATCGCGGACTCGTTCTCGCACCGGAGCCTGATGGACGCCTGCCGCCTGGCCGGGGTGCAGGTGCAGCGGTTTGAGCACAACAATCCGGAATCGCTGCGGAACGAGATCCGGAACGGGCCGCAAGCGAACCGGACCCTGATTATCTCCGACGGCGTGTTCTCGATGGACGGGGATGTCTGCATTCTGCCCGAGCTGATCGCGATCAAGAAGGAGTTCGGCTGCTACCTGCTCATGGACGAGTCGCACGCGACCGGCGTACTGGGCGCGGGTGGGCGCGGCACGGACGAGCACTTCGGGGTGGATACGAGCGAGGTCGACATCTGGACCGGTTCCCTTGCCAAGGCGATCCCCTCGGGGGGCGGCTTCGTGGCCGGCTCGCGCGAGCTGATGATCTTTCTTCAGCACGCATCGGCTCCGTTCATCTTCTCGGGCGCGATGCCCGCGCCCGCCGCGGCGGCGGTGCGCGCGGCGATCGGGATCGTCGAAAAAGAGCCGGAGCGGGTGGATCGCATCCGCGCCAACGGTGAATTTCTGCGCGGCGGACTGAAGAGCCTGGGCTTCGATACCGGGCTGTCCGAGACAGCGGTGATCCCGCTGATGCTGTATGACGACACGCGCACGGCCCTGTTCGCGCGGGCGCTGCGCAACCATGGCATCCTGACCTCGCCTGTGACGTTCCCGGCGGTGGCCCAGGGCTCCTCGCGTCTGCGGTTGTGTGTGACGGCGGCCCACACGGAGTCGCAGCTGAGCTACGCGCTCGACGTGTTCTCGACCCTGCGC
>CAXTTW010000329.1:0-3359 GCA_964247255.1 uncultured Acidobacteriaceae bacterium | reverse complement strand
GTGCCGCCCCGCTCGGCGGAGATGCCGATCCCGCCCGCTCCCCGCACGTTAAGCCGCCGCCAGGCGCGCCCGGCGCGAGTTGATGAAGTTGCGCACGCAGAAGGCCACGAATACGAACAGCAGCACCGACATCGCGGCCTTCTCCTCGACGGCGATGGGAAACTTGAACTGCACCCCGCTTTTCAGCCGGAAGAAATCGACCACCGATTTAGCCGTGGCCAGGAACCCGAGCAGCCCGACCGCCACGGCCACGTGCATCCACAGCGCGCGCTTTTTCAGGTCGGTAGTGCGGGCCAGCACGCCGCATAAAGCCAGAATGAGACCGAAAGCGGCGGGGATGAGGGAGGTCGGGAACTGGGCCCCGGTGCTCATGTAGGTAAATGCGCCGAGCAGGATCAAGACGATGCCGACGATGATCGTAAAACGTGCCATGCCCTTATCTTACCGGGGTGCCGTGTACCGGCTCGAACAGACGGGCCCTCAGGCCGGGCGCGCGACGCCGAGCCCTTCCAGCACGGACTCCACAACCGCTCCGGGATCGCCGATCGCGCGGATGTGTAGCGCCTCGCCCGGAACCTCAAGGGTCGCCAGCTGCGAGTCAAGCAGGGCCGGGCTCATGAAGTGCCCGGTCCGGTGCTCCAGGCGCTGCTCCAGCTCCTCCTTCGGGACCTCCAGCAGCACGAACTTCGCCGCACCCTCCGGAAGGCCCTCGACCAGGGTCAAACGGTAGCTTTCCTTGAGCGCCGAGCAGGTCATCACACCGTCCTGCCGGTCACGTACCCAGCCCTGAAGCACCCCGTGCAGCGCGGCGAGCCAGGGCGCGCGATCCTCGTCCGTCAGCGGCACGCCCGCGTGCATCTTCTGCTTATTGGCGGGCGGATGGTAGTCGTCGCCCTCCGCGAATGCCCAACCTGTCCGGCGCACCAACGCCTCCGCGATGGTCGACTTCCCGCTCGCGGTTACCCCCATGACGATCGCGATCATGCCTGGCCTTTCGCCGCCTTGGCCACCTCGGCCAGCAGGTCGGCCGCGCTCCATTGGTTGCCGGGGAACCACTTGGCGACCTTGCCGTCCGGGCCTACGACAAGGGTCGAAAGCGTGTGCTCGAGCGTGCCACCTGGCCGCGGCACCGCGCCCACGTCGAAGAACTCGAGAACTTTGTCCAGGTCCGCCGCCTTGGGTACGGCAAAGGTCCAGTGGTCGAAGCGCTCGTCCGTGTACCGGCCCGTGTACGCGCCTCCGTAGGAGCGCAGCGCCGCTGGGGTGTCGCGCTTGGGGTCGAACGAAACCGACAGCAGATGCGTCGCGGCATACAGCCCGGGGTTGGCGGCGAGCTGTTTGTCCGCATCGGCGAAGTTGCGGCTCATGCGCGGGCAGAAATCCGCGAGCGGGCAGTTGGTGTAGATAAACGTGATAAGCAGGGTCTTGCCGCGATACTCCGCCAAGTGGATGGTGCGCCCGTTCTGGTCGGTGAGCGTGAAATCCGGCACCGCTTCGCCCGGCACCAGCGGCCTGGCGATCGACTGCGGCTCAAGCTCCTTGATCTCGTCGCTGCGATCGGTGACCTCCACGGCCGAAAGGGTCGTTCCCGCGCCGCCCACGTTCAGCGTTCCCGCGATCCGGTCGCCGCGATGCAGGTTTCTCAGCTCCGCGGGGTTCGCCAGCTGGTACGGCATCACCATCGCTTCCATGAAGCCGGGAATCGCGGCCGCATCCACCTCTACCTCGCCGGAAGCGGCGTTGGTGCCGATGACCTTGCCGGCCAGCGCGTAATGCTTGACAGGTCCGGCATCGGCTGCGGGCGCGGGTGCCTGGCGGCAGCCGGTTGCGATGAGGGCGGCAAGCAGGCCGGGGAGGAGCCTTGGGGCGTTCACCGGATTAGTCTACTCGCGAAGACGCTTCCTGGCGGGACTCGGTGCCGCGGCCGGCGGAGGAGCGACCTGCTGCCGGCTCAACTGCTCGAACCGGTCCTCCAGGCGATCAAGTGTCGCGACACCCGCGTAAAAGCAGGCAAACCCGCCCATCAACGCCCCGAGCAGGAACACGCACAAGAGCCAAGTCCAGGTTTGGAAGCGCGACTTGCGCGTGAGCCTGACGAAAACGCCGCGCGCCTCGAGAGTCGCCTGCCGGAGGTCAGCAAGCGGGCCTTGTATCGCCGTTGCAATCGGCTGCTGGAACTCGCCTCGGAGCGAGGCCTTCACCGCGCTGTCGATCTGGCGACCAGCCTCTTTGCCGAGAAATGCAGGGAGCCTGTACAACTCTGCGGTAACCGTCTGGAGCGCATCCAGCTTCGGCGGGTTTGCCTCGGCGCGCGCTTTTTCCAGGTCTCCATTTTCTTTCTCAAGACTTCTGATGCGATCCCTGAGCCGGTTACGCTCCAGGCGCGTCTTCCAGGCCTCCGTGCAGGCCGCTCCAAAATCGGAGGGCGTGACAAAACTCTGGTCGGCGTACTTGTCGGCCAATGTGACGTCGCTTGTGTGCCCCAGCGCTGTGTAAACGGGCTTGCCGCAGGCGAGCATGGACTCGATCAGCCGGTGGTCCTTCCAAGCGGAAAAGGAGTCCGGGTCGCCGCCACCGCGTGCCAGGCAAAGCCCATCGTACGTGCGCGCGGACTCCTCGAGAAGAAGCTGCTCTGACTCCAGAGCCGTGCTGCTTACGCGCGTGTCGAAGAGTCGACCCGCACCCCGGTTCGCCGTGTTTTCCGCGTCCTCAATGGCCCGCTTGGTTCCGATCAGGAGCAAACGCTTCGCACCTTCCGAGAAGAAGCGTTCCAGCGTCACTTTTGGCCGTATCGTCTCGGGAAGTGCAACGGAGAGACCAGCCGGTTCAGGAAGTGACCAGACCCCAACGCTGCCGCCTACAAGCTCCAGATCGTAGCCGCGGTGCATTCTCGCTTTTTTTATGGTTAGCGTCCCACGAAGAACGACCGGCTCATCGATGGCTCGGGGCGCGACTGTCGCTCCACAGCGGAAAGAAATCGTCGATCCTCCCGCCGAATCCCGCAAATCGCCGTAGACGTGCGTAGGTGCTTCAGAACTCGGGAAAGGACGCAGCGCGCCCACAATACCACGGACCGTTACCGCTCCTCGCGGAGCCTCTAACCTGACCTGCTCCATCAGACTCGCCACATCGAGAGCTCCCTTGACTTCGCTTTCGTCACGATCCCGCATTGCTTCCTTTTCCTGCACACTCACTCCCTGAGCCCTCTTCGCGAGGGTAACCTTTCCGGCAATGGCGTGCAGGCCCGTCGGCTTGGAGACGCGGCAACGCTTTTACAATCGCGAAGACGGTATGTTCTCCCCCTCCCTTTCAGAAGCGCGCGATCGCGGCGCGCTCGTGCTCACCAGCACACCCCGGGC
>CAXTTW010000328.1:0-3369 GCA_964247255.1 uncultured Acidobacteriaceae bacterium | reverse complement strand
GTCCTGATCGGGTTCGTGCAGCGGATCGACCGCGATCTGCTCCGGTCCGTCGAAACCATGACTTGCCTGCGGGCCGAACCCTGCTTCATTACGGGGGAGCACCACGCGCGGCAACTGGCTTTGTCGGGAGGCGAGCCCGGGTCCGCCCAAGCCGGCGAGGTGGCCGACGCGGCCGCGCTGGTGACCCAGAAAGCCATCGGCATGGGCGCGGACCGGCTGCTCTTGGCGCGGGTGCACGACCATTACTGGGTCCGCATGCAGGGCGCGTCTGGCCGACGGGACCAGTGCTTGCGCATCGAGGCCGCGCGCGCCATTCCTGAATCGGAACGCGTTGCCGCCCCGGCAAAGAAAAAGTTGCGCGCGCTCTAGAATTCCGGCGTGAAAGTGCCGATAGAGGGTAGGACGCGGCCCCCTCAACCCGAAAACTTCTTGGAGCCCCGAGTGAGACCCGCCGCGAAGCGGGGCTCACGAGGACTGCCCAAGCTGCATCGGTATCGATGAGACCGCTTCCAGGACGCGCATGCACTTCCTCACTCCCAACCCGGCCCCTTCGCGAGATCCGCGTCCGCCGCTTTCCGGCATGGCGGCACTCTTTCCGCATGTGCCCACGCTTCTCGCGACCCGCCTCCAGATCGAGCTGCTTCTCGGCGATCGTCCCTCGTCCGGCTCGGTGGACCTTCGCGAAGCAGCCGGTATCCTGCTCAACGACCTGGGAGCCACGCTCGAGATCTTTCGCCTCGCCGGGGAACAAGCCTGCTGCGCCCTCGTGTGCGGTGAGGGCGGCTGCGACCGGCGCGCCCACGACGAGGGACGTGGTCAAACCTGCGGCCACGCCGCATCCGTGGCCGCGCGCCTAGAAGACTGCCTGGCAAGTCTCGGCGTCGATGCCTGGCTCGAAGCGGTCAGCGCGGACGCGGTCGAGCGCACCGTCGCACTCGGCGGCCCCGGCGTCCTGACCCGCTTTTGGGAGCACGCCCGCTCGATCGCCTACTCCTGCTGGCTGCTGGCCGGGGAGCACGAGGAGATCTGCCCCGAGGAGGCGTACCTGGCCGGGCTTCTCCACGAAGCGGCGCGTTTGCCCGACCTGCTCGGATGGACCCCCGCCCAGTTCGGCGCGGCGGGAACGCGCTGGACGCCGCCCGCTTTGGCCAGGCTCGCCGCGCATTTCCGTCTGCCCGCGTATCTGGCCTGCCTGCTCACGACCTCCGGCAATGCTACGCGCTGGAAACCGCTTCTCGAAGCCGCCCACGCCTGCTTCATCGCCGGGGATCTCGCTCCCGCGCCGACGGCCTAAGTGCCTGCCTCTCATTTCCCGCCCATGCACTTTGGGTCACCCTGAGAGGTGTGTGAGACGTTGTTCTTCTGCTTTCTACCGCTGCTCAAACAAAGGGTCATCCTGACGAGCGAAGCGAAGAGGGACCTGCTCTTTGCGCAAGCCGAAGAACGAAGCAGGTGCCCCACACTTCGCTCAGGATGACCTGAGTTGCGCACTCAGATCACAGGACTGATGCGCGAAGCTTCACGCGTACTCTTGGTGCGGCTGTGTCGGCGTTGAACAGTTGCGGATGCTTCCCCTTGCAGTGCGGCAAACCCGCCTCAACTCTCACCCGACTCTCACACGAGCGCCCAAACCCGGCAAAACGTGCCGACTTTTTTGGCCCTCCCCGTGCATATGCCTTTGTCGAGGGCTAACGATGAACAGCGGAATCTACGCCGCCTGCGCCGGGCTAATCGCGCGCACCGACTCGGTCGACGCGATCGCCAACAATCTCGCGAATGCGTCCACCGCAGGCTTTCGCGCCCGGGAAGGCTCCTTCTCCTCCGTGCTCGCCGAATCCGGCCGGCACCCGCTCGGGTCCGTCCTGAACCAGGTCACCAACAACTACGGGGTCCTCGGCGCGACCCGCCTCGACCCGACTCAGGGCTCGCTCGCGACCACCGGCAACCAGCTCGACGCCGCGATCGAAGGGCCGGGCTACTTCGCCGTCCAAACCTCGAACGGTACCCAGTACACCCGCAACGGCTCCTTTCGCGTTTCCGCGCAGGGTCAGCTCGTGACGCAGACAGGCGAGGCCGTTCTGGGGCAGACCGGCGTGCTCCGGGTCGCTCCGGGCGCGGTGTCCATCAGCCCTGACGGTACCGTCTCCTCCAACGGCGCGATTGCCGGACGCCTCCGCGTCGTCGAGTTCGCCCCTGGAGCGGAGCCGGTCAGCGCCGGCACAAACTTTTACAGCGTTCCGGACGCGCAGGTCCGCACGGCCACCGCGTCCACCGTCCACCAGGGCGCGCTTGAAAGCTCCAACGTCAACCCCGTCGGCAGCGTCGTCGCGCTCATCGACGCCCAGCGCGCCGCCGAATCAATGCGCCACGCCCTCACCTTGTTCGACACCGAGCTGAACAAAACCGCCGCGCAGGACCTTCCGCGCGTGACTTTCTAGGACTTCTAAGGACCCTCTCATGATCCGAGCCCTGTACACCGCCGCCAGCGGCATGACCGCCCAGCAGATGAACCTGGACGCCATCGCCAACAATCTCGCGAACTCCTCAACCGCCGGCTTCCAGCAGCGCCGGGTCCAGTTCTCCGACCTGCTCTACCAGAGCCAGATCTCGCCCGGCGCGGCTGCTTCGCAGCAGACCACCGTTGCCAGCGGCCTCCAGGTCGGGCTTGGCGTGCGCCCCATCGCGACCGAAATCCTGCAAACCCAGGGCAATCTGTCGCAAACCGGCAACCAGCTCGACCTCGCCATCCAGGGCCACGGTTTCTTCCAAATCCTTCTGCCGAACGGCCAAACCGGTTATACCCGCTCAGGCTCCTTTCAGCTCGACGCGCAGGGCAACGTGGTCACCAACAACGGCGACCCGCTCCAGCCGGCCGTGACCGTTCCGCCGGACGCGACCGCGATCACCGTGGGCGCGGACGGCACCGTGACGGTGACCCAGCCCGGCCAAACCACGGCCCAGCAGGTCGGGCAAATCCAGCTCGCTCTGTTCGTCGACCCCGGCGGTCTCGACTCGGCGGGTAACAATATCTACCTCCAGACCACCGCCTCCGGCGACCCCATCATCGGCTCGCCCGGCGGCACCGAGGGCATCGGCTCCCTCCAGCAGGGCACGCTCGAGCAGGCCAACGTCAGCGTCGTCGACCAGTTTGTGCAGATGATCGTCGCTCAGCGCTCTTACGAATCGAACTCCCGCGTCGTCAAGGCCGCCGACGAAATGCTGCAGCAGATCAACCAGCTTTCGCAGTAGCGCAGCCGGCGCCTGAGAGAACCGCCCCTGGAGACCGCCATGCACCCTTTAGCCCTCGCCGGCCTGCTGATCCTTCCCTCCGCGGCGCTTTCAAACGCGCCGCCGAGCTTCATTCATCTC
>CAXTTW010000327.1:0-3386 GCA_964247255.1 uncultured Acidobacteriaceae bacterium | reverse complement strand
CTGCTGACTAATTAGTGAAATGGCCGCCAGGTGCTGTACTTTCTGTCCAACATACCCGATCTGGAAAGTAGAAGAATTGCTAAGCTGGAACTGCATCGTCAGGTTGTATTGCTGTGAAACCGCCGGACGGAAATTGGGATCAAAGGCGTGAATCGCAGAGCCTGCAAAGCAAGCCTGAGAGTAGGCAAGCGCTCCCGCAACTGTGCAGGCCGCTGCTGGAAAGCCAGCGAAACCTTGATCCAGCATCGAACCTGGATAGTTAGCTGTTCTTCCTGTGAATGTCGCCTGACGCGGAACCGCGAACGGTGGGTTTTGGAACAGAAGATTGCCTGTGCCGGTGCTCTCGGTAAAATTGGAAATGCCGTAGGCGCCCCGTAATACGATCTGCTGGTTGCCGCCCGGCTGCCAGGCAAAGCCAACGCGCGGCTGCCAGTTGGTCGCGCCGTTGTACTGGTTGTACAGGGCCTGTGAGTTACCATTCTGCCCGGCGAGCAGCACCGCGCCGGTTTGCAGGTTGTAGTTGACCGCATTGTTGCCGGCTTCGAAGCGCGGCGTCTGAAGCTCGTAGCGCAGGCCCAGGTTCAGAGTCAGGTTTGGGAAGGCGCGCCAGTTGTCCTGCACGTAGCCGGCGAAGAGCTTGTTGCGCAGGCTGCGGCCGGGGCCATTGCCCAGGCCCACGGTCTGCGGCAGGCCGAGGAGGAAATCGGCCTCGGCTAAGCCCAGCGACTTCTCTGGAACACCTGCCGCGCTGGTCGCCGAGACAGTCGGATTGCTTGTGAACGAGCCGTCGTAGGTAAACTGGCCGGCAAGACCGGACTGGCCGGGGTAGTTCACGTTATTTTTGTAGTAAATGAACTGAAAGCCGAAATTTAGAGTTTGCTTCCCGCGGACCCAGGTTACCTGGTCCTGCGGCTCGATTGTCGTGTCATGGAAGTTCTGCACCTGGTTGATGTTGCCGAAGTTCGTCGCGTAGGCGGAACCGGTGAAGTTTTGAGCGGGCAGGAAGGTTTGGCCCGGCGTAGCGCCCGGGATGCCGAAGACCGCGGGCAGGTTCTGCCCCGTGGGGTTCGAGAAGCCCTCCGTCACGGGGAAGTAGCTGCCGCCGATGCGGGCCGTGTTGAGCAGGCTCGGGCCGAAGGTATGGTCCCAGTCGAGAACGGCGTTGTAGAGCGGAAAGGTGCTGAGCCCGTTGCCGAGCAGCAACTGCGTGTTCGTGGAGGGACTGGTGATGTTTTGCTGCGAGTAGCGCAAATAGTACTTGTTCGTTTCATTGCCGGCGTAATCAAGCCGAAGATCGCCCTGATCGGCATTGGTATAGGACTGGACGCGATTAGTTTGATTGTTTGTTGTGCCCGCATTGGTGGCGCCGGGGTAGAGGTTGGAGTTCACGATCGCCTGCGCCACCGGCGAAAGCCGGTTCTGAGGAATGCGATTGAACAGAAAGGGCTGGCGGGTTCCCGGCGCGGTATTCGCGCCCGGACTGTAAATCTGCTGGGTGGGGTCGGTACAGGTGCCGTCCGGCCTGAACCCGGCCGTACACAGGAAGCCGAAATCGCCCTGGCGTTCCGCGGTCGTGAGAACGTTGAAAGAATTGTTCGTCGCCGGTTGATCGAAGCGCGAGCCCTGGTAGTCCGCGAAGAAAAAAAGCTTGTCCCTGAAGATGGGGCCGCCCAGGGTACCGCCGAACTCGTTCCAGCGTAGCTTTGCCTTGATTCCGGTACCGTCAGGGTATCTGCCGGCTGTTTGAGGCAAGCCTTTCGTCAGTCCGTTAGCCCACGAGTTCGCGTTCAGCGCGTCATTGCGGATGAACTCGAAGACATCCCCGTGAAACTTGTTCGACCCCGACTTCAGCGTGACGCTGATGACCCCGCCGAGATAGTTCCCGTAGGAGGCAGGATCGTTCTGCGAGATCAGGTTGAACTCCTGAATGGCGTCGACCGAGGGCGAAAACGCCACATCGTTGTTGTCAATCTGGTTGTTATCCGTGCCGTCGAGTATGTAGCTGTTGGTCTGTTCGCGGTTGCCGTTGATATACGGGCGGCCGACCTGGAACGAAGCCTGCGCGCCCTGGAACGCCGACGGGTTGGTCGAGATGGAGCCCGGCGTCAAAAGCGTCAGCTGATTGTAGTTGCGCGTGGCGAGCGGCAGCGTCACGTTCGCGTGCGCGTCCAGCACCGTGCCCAGGTAACTCGCGTCAGTCTGCAGCAGCGGGTTGGTTCCGGTGACCGAAACCGTCTGCGCTTCCTGCCCGACCGTCATCGCGACGTCCACGCGCGCGACCTGGTTGAGCACCAGCGCGAAAGCCGGCCGCTGCTGCGTCGCGAAGCCCGGAGCCTTGATGGTCAGCGCGTAGTTGCCGGGCTGGAGCGCGGGCAGGTAGTACACGCCGGCGTCGTTGGTCCTGGTGTCGTGCGTGACGCCCTGAGCGGTCTCGGTGGCGGTCACGACCGCGTTCGGAACGACCGCGCCTGAGGGGTCGGTGACCGTGCCGGTGATCTTCGCGCTGATGTCCTGCGCGTGGAGGGCTGTGCAGCAGGAGATGGCCAAAAGGATGCCGCTGGATGCGGCGATGCGGGATTTCATGGTGTACAGCCTCCGGAAAGGAACAGCAAGGGTGCGAAACTGATCGGGCGTGCGGCGGGCTCGGTGTACCGGCGGGGCTGGCCCTTCGGGCCCCGCGGTTGCAAGGGAACGGTTCCGCCTCTCTCACGAGGCTTTGTGGAAGGCAAACTGTCCAAATGGAGCCCGTTTGAACATTATTGCCTCCTAAATGAAGCCCAATGTACCGCCCGCCCCGCTTGAACGCAAGCGGAAATTGACGAGGGTGTCACGGAAACCTCACCCCCTTCACTCGGCGACCACCGCCTTGACCAAGTTGCGCGGGCGGTCCACGTCGATGCCGCGCTCGACGGCGGCGAAGTAGGCGAAGAGCTGGAGCGGGACCGTTTCCGCGATGGCCAGCAGCGGCTCCGGGGCGGGGGCGACGTGGATGGCCGCATCAGCCAGCGCCGCGGCTTCGCGGTCGCCCTCGTTGACGACCGCGAGGATGGTGGCGCCCTGGGAGCGCAGGTCGCGCATGAGCTGGAGCACCTTCGCATGGCGGAGCATCGATTGCTCGTCCGACGGGTCGGCGGCGGCGAGCATAAACAGCGGGGTACCCTCGCCCACCAGAGCATTGGGCCCGTGCTTCAGCTCGCCCGAGGGGTACGCCTCGGCGTGGAGGTAAGCGCTCTCCTTGAGCTTGAGCGCGCCTTCGCGAGCAATGGGGAAGTCCCGCCCGCGGCCGAGGAACAGACAGCTTTGCGCCCCGGAGAAGCGCCGGGCGGCCGACGCGGCCTGGTCCTGCCAGAGGGGAAGCTGCCGCGCGATCGCGGCGGGCAGAGCGT
>CAXTTW010000326.1:0-3390 GCA_964247255.1 uncultured Acidobacteriaceae bacterium | reverse complement strand
TCAGTGGCCTCGGCGAACAAGGCGGCCAGCGCGCCCAGGAACAGACCGGCGGCGAGCGCGGCGGCGAGCAGGAGCGGCACGTTCGGCTTCGCGGGCTTGGCCGGCGTCCGCGCCGGGTCCACCACCGAAATGTTGGTCGCTTCCAGCCCGCGCAGAGCCCCGGCTTCCTTGAGCCGCTGGTACAGCGTTTCGTAGAGCTGACGGCTGTCAGCCGCTTCCTGCCGGGCGATCGAGTACTCGATCGCCTTATCGTTCAACTTGCCGGCGGCGGCCCGCTGGGTGTTGTAGGCGCGGCGCAGGCCGTCCTCGGCCGACCGGGCCACCTCGTAGTCGTTCGCGGCGCGCGCGCCGATGCGTCCGGCCTCGTCCCGGATCGACCGGTCCAGGCTTTCAAGCGAGGCCCGCTCATCGAGCAGGCGGGGATTGGCCGAGCCGTACTTCGAGGCGTCGGTGGCCAGCTGGGACTGAAGCGCGGCCTCCTGCGCGCGGAGGTTCTGGAGCAGGTTGAAGGAGGTGTTGACCGCGGGCGAGGCCCCGGCCAGCGCGCTGCCGGCGAGGCTGGAGATCAGCTCCGGGTCGCGGCCCTTGACCGCTTCGAGGATGCCGCCCTTAAGAATGCGGGCCGACTCCGCCGAGGTCAGCGCCTGGGTGGCCTGCTGGAGCCGGTCAAGCGTCGCGCTGTAGGCCATCTCGTGGCCCGCGGCGTCGGTCGCGCCCAGCGAGTACACCCCGGACTGCCTTTGGAGCTCCGCCACCCTGCTCTGCAGCGTTTCAGCCTGCTTTTTCACGTCGGCGATCTGTCCGGTGAGCCAGGCGGAGGCTTGCGTGGTCGCGGCCGAGCGGGTTTCGAAGCCGTAGTCGACCAGGCCCTTGACAAGCCCGTTGACCACGGCGGCTGCCGTTTTGGGGTCGCGGCTCAGATAGCTGACCGTGATGAGCCGGGTGCCCGCGACGGGCTTGACCGTGAGGTTTTTCGCGAAGGTCTTGAGCACGCGCGTCCGGCGCTGGGGCGCGTCCGCGAGCACGGCGTTGGCGGCGTCTTGCGTGCCGCCCGGGGAAAACAGCCCAGTCACCCAGCCGACCGGGTTCCACGAGGGGGCAAAGTCCTTGGTGTGCTCGAGGTCAAGGGTCTCCACCACCCGCAGCGCGAGCGTGTCGGACTGGAGGATCTTCGCCTCGGTTTGCAGCGTGATGTTCTCGTCCAGCGCGTCCGCCGAGCTTTCGGCCGCGCCCATCATGCCCTGGAGCCCGAGACCGTCGGAGCTGCTCTTGGCAACCTGCAGCTCGGCAACCGCTTCATAACGGCGTGTCATGAGCGCGCACGCCAGGATGCCGAGCAGGAGAAAGGCGGCGGCGGTGCCGGCAATCAGCACGCGCCGGCGGCGCAGCCCGGCCAGGATCGCCTGGATCGTCAGTTCGGGTGGAGCGGCTTGCTGAATCATGGAGTACGACCTCGGATTACTACCTCGGTGGGTATATCGGCTGCCCCGGCAAAAGGATGAGCGGCTAACCTGCGCTTTGCATGGGACGCCGGTGCTGTAACTTTGGGAAAGACGCGGAGAAGCGGGCGCTTCAAGCACGGAAGCGCTTTGCGCGAGCCAGTTAGAAGTCAGTTGTATTGCGGCAATCCTAGCACGTGAAAAATCGTAGGGAAGGGTGTCGACTGCAGTCTTTGGTAAGCCTGTCTATCCTTTCTGGATTGTTACGGTCACGTGAACAAGTTACCAGCGAACTAGAAATGGCGTTCTCATGTTTAAGGTCCGAAGTAGCGTGAATACTGGCTGCGGCCGGCTCTCGTACGGTTTTGCTTATGTCCTATATCGCAACAATTTATGTTGCTTACCTTCGTAAGAGAGAAGAAACCCTAAGTGAATCAGCGGAGCCGGTGTCGCCGCATAAGTGGTGCGTAACTGCTGAGTCAGCCCGCGCCTTGCCCTACTAAGTCTCGAGCCGGCCGATTCTCTAAGATCAGACTCCGGACAAGGGGTCGTCCTGAGCGAAGCGAAGAACCTGCCTTCCTCCCGCGCGCAGCAAAAGCAGGCCTTCTGCGCTTCGCTGCTCAGGATGACCCAGGTCGTCGTGCTCGATCGGAAGTTATCCGGCGAGTCCGCCGCGCGACTCTATCTGGTGCACCTACCACATATATGTCGCGACCGAGTCGCCCGGCACCGCCGCCTCAAACGCCTCCGCCCCCAGACGCACCTGCAACCTGCGCTCCGCGGCGGCCCGGTTGGTCAGCACCAGTACGCGGCTGCCGTCCGGGTTTTCCGCCGCGACATGCTCCACCCCCGCACCCTCTCCCGCGGAGCCGAAGACCCGCGCCCCGCGCCGGATGTGGCTGCTGAAGTGCGCGAACGCCCGGTACTGCCCGCTGTACGTGAGCGCCCCGGTCCCGGAGTTGACCGTAACGAGCCCGCCGCACTGGAACGGCCCGATGTCCGGCTGGCCTTTCTCGTCGAGCAGGAGGTTCCAGCAGACGATCGCCTGCCCCCAGTTCCGCAGGACGTCCGTAAACGTCGAGCCCCAGCGCGTCCACTCCGTCGCATAGAGAGGGTCGTTGACGTCCGGGCCGCCCTCGGTCCAGTAAGCGTGCTTCGCTGGGAAAGCTTCGTGAACGCGCGTCATCGCTTCCGGCGAGCCCACGTAGCCGTGCCAGGCGATGCCGTCGGCATACCGGTACACATCCGCGTCGCTCAGCTCGTCCAGCGCCCGCCCCCACAGGTTGTAGTTGTGGTCCAGCAGCCAGATCTTCGTCGTGAGCCCGCGCTTGGCGAGCAGCGGGCCCAGGTGCTCGGCCACGAAGCCCATTTCGAACTGCTGGCCCCACAGGCACTGCGGCATGGACCCGTTCTGGTGCGTGTCAGACTCGTTTTGGATGGTGACCGCGCCGATGGGGACCCCGGCTGCCCCGTAGCCCTCGATGAAGCGCGCGAGGTACTCGGCATACGCGTCGAAGTAGGTGTCCAGCATCGCCCCGCCGAGCAGGGAACGGTTGTCTTTCATCCAGCCGGGCGGCGACCAGGGCGAGCCCACGAAGAACAGCCCCGGGCAGGCCGCCGCTGCCTCCCGCAGCACCGGCAGAATGTAGGCGCGGTCGCGGTCGAGCGAGAAGTGCTCGAGCTTCGGATCGGGCGCGGGTGCGTCGTCGTAGCTGTAAGCCTCGCGGGAGTAGTCGCTCGCGCCCACCGGCACGCGCGCCACGGAAAATCCGAGCCTGTCCTGCCCGTACCAATCCCGGAGCAGCGCCGCGCGGGCCGGGGCCGCCATGCGGCTCAGCAGCCAAGAGGATGCGCCGGTAAACGCTCCGCCGAAGCCCAAAACCTCCTGGTACCGCTGCGCCGGGTCGAGGTCGATGCCGAGCGGGGAGGCCTGCTTCCACGGCTGCCAGCT
>CAXTTW010000325.1:0-3396 GCA_964247255.1 uncultured Acidobacteriaceae bacterium | reverse complement strand
GCCCCGGACCTCCTGGTCGGCCGCGCCGATGCCGCTCCGGTGGTCCTGCTGAACGCGGGCGGCGCGAAGAACCACTCCCTCCGCATCGCACTCACCGGCCTGGCCGACAACAAGAGTGCCATCGGCACTAAGGTCGAGGTTTTCGCCGACGGCAACTGGCAAAAGTTCGAGGTCACCGGCGGCTCCGAGCTTCTGGCCGGCCTGGGCACCTCCGAGCGCGCCGACGTCGTCCGGCTCCTGTGGCCCACGGGCGTACCGCAGGACGAGCTTGAAATCGCTTCCTCGAAGCCGCTCGCTTTGACCGAACTCGATCGCCGCGGTTCCTCCTGCCCCGTCCTTTTCGCCTGGGACGGCGAGAAATACCGGTTCGTCTCGGACGTCATCGGGGCCGGCGTCGTCGGCCACTGGATGAGCCCGGCAGCCTATAACCGGCCCGACTCCAACGAGTGGACCAAAGTCGACGGCGCGCTGCTCCGGCCCCGCAACGGCCTCGTTTCGTTGCGCTTCGGCGAGCCCATGGAGGAGATCAACTACGTCGACCAGCTGCGGCTCGTCGCGATCGATCATCCGGCGGACACCGAGGCCTACCCGGACGAGAAATTTCTTTCCGAGCCTCCCTTCGCCTCCGGCAAACCCGTCCTTGCCTCGGCGCAGGCACACCTGCCCACTGCCGCGACCGACGACCTGGGCCGGGACGCCCTGCCCGTTCTGGCGCGCGAAGATCACCAGTACCTGCGCGACTTCACCAACCTCAGCTACACCGGCTTCGCCAAGCCGCATACCCTCACGCTCGACCTGGGCCCGCTCAACCGCCGCAACCCGGTCCGGCTTTTCCTGTCGGGCTACATCGAATACTTCTCCGCAAGCTCCATGTACGCAGCTTGGCAGGCAGGCCTAGCCCCGCACTCGCCGTCGGTCGAGGCGCAGCTGCCTGACGGCACATGGAAGCCGATCCTGGCCGACATGGGCTTCCCCGCCGGCCTGCCCCGCACGATCACGGTCGACCTGTCGGGCAAGCTCCCCGCCGGGGCGCGCCGCGTCCGGATGACCACCAACCTTCAAATCTATTGGGATCGGATTCTGGTGGACAACGCCCCGAACCGGGATGAAACGATCCGCCAAACCGAGCTTCCGCTGCGTGAGGCGACGCTCGCCTTTCGCGGCTACCCCGAGCAGATCGACGGCAGAACCCCCGGCGACCTGACCTACGACTACCAGAACATCTCGATGACCGGCCCATTCGGCTGGCAGCGCGGCGCGTACACCCGCTACGGCACGGTGACGCCCTTGCTCGCCGCCCGCGACAATCACACGGTCATCTTCGGCTCCGGAGAGGACGTCGACGCCGAGTTCGATACCGCCGCCCTGCCTGGCCTGCCCACCGGCTGGAAGCGCGACTACTTCTTTTACGCCGACGGCTTCGTCAAGGACATGGACTTCTGGGAGGCCCTGCCCTTTACCGTCGCCGAACTGCCCTTCCACGAGATGACCGGCTACCCCTACGGCAACCGCGAGCGCTTCCCCGACGATGCGGCCGCGGTCAGCTACCGGCTCGATTGGAACGATCGCATGGAAACCGGCGGACGCACCCAGCTCTACCAATTCCACTACCACCGCACCCTTTCCGAACCAATCCAGACCCCGCCCGGGAACACGCGCGCCTCGTTCTACTGAGGAGAATTTCTCTGTCTCAGTCACCCTGAGAGGAGCACACGAGGGTCCTCTTTGCTTTGAACCGACTCCAACGACTGGATCACCTGACGCGCAAAGTGAGGAAGAGCCTGCTTCTCTATACGAGCAAAGGCAAAGCGGCTTTTTCGCGCCGCTCCGGGTAATCCTGCGGAAGAGTCACCGCAATGCGCGCGTTCGACAAGGCCAACCTCCACGCTTGATGACACTGTAAGCCCCCACACCCTCCATACTTACCGTCGCTCAGCGAACGCCTACCCCTGCATCTTACCGATCACTTCTCCGATGATTGAGCCGGTCACTCCTGAAAGCACCTGGAGGAGCGAACTGGCGGCTATCCCCAGGTGGGAGCCGCCGCTCCTGCCCACACTCGTGCTCGCACCCCACCCCGACGACGAAGCTCTCGCTGCCGGCGGTCTTATCGCACACCTGCGCGCGCGCGGCGTACCTGTCACGGTCGTCGCGGTCACCGACGGCGAGAACGCTTACGGCGAGTGCCCCGGCCTAGGTCCAATCAGAGAGCGCGAGCAGACCGCCGCCCTCGCCCGCCTCGGCGTCGAGCCAGCGAACATCTTCCGCCTTCGCCTCACGGACAGCGGCGTTGCCGGGCACGAATCGCTTCTGGCCGACCTGCTCGCCCCGCTTGTCCCGCCCGGCATGCATATCGTCGCGCCCTGGCGAAAGGACTTCCACCCAGACCACGAAGCCTGCGGCCGCGCAGCCGCCGTCGTCGCCGCACAAACCGGCGCGGCCCTCACCTCTTGGCTCTTCTGGACCTGGCATCGAGGCGATCCCGCCCTGCTCGCCGGCGAAAACGCAGCGGCCCTCCACTTGTCCGAAGGGGAGCAGGCGCTCAAACAAGCCGCCATCGCCGAGCATCTATCCCAGCTCGCCCACCCGAGCGGCGAGCCCATTCTGCCAGCCTGCCTTCTGCTCCCCGCGCGGCGCTCCTTCGAGGTTTTTCTTCTCGCATGATTGAACCTTCTCCATCCGAGCCGGCGTTCTTCGAGCGGAAATACCGGCAAGACCCCGACCCCTGGCGGTTCGCTACCGACCCGGTCGAGCTCGCCCGTTACGGACGCATCGTCGCGGCCCTAGCGCACCGGCGCTACCGCAGCGGCTTCGAGCCCGGCTGCTCGCTCGGCGTGCTCACCGAGCGTCTGGCCCCGCTGTGCGACGCACTTGAAAGCATCGATTTTTCTCCCACCGCGCTGGCCAGCGCCCAGGCGCGCTGCGCCTCGCACCCGCACGTCACCTTTCGCTGCCTTTCCTTGCCGGAGCGCCTTCCTGTCGCCGGCTTCGACCTGCTCGTTCTCAGCGAGATCGGCTACTACTTTTCCGAGACCGAGTGGCCCCGGCTTGCGGACCGGCTCATCCAGGCCGCCGCGCCCGGCACCACCCTCCTCGCCTCCCACTGGTTGGGCCGCTCCAGCGACCACCGGCTCACCGGCGACCAGGTCCATGCGGCGCTGCACGCCCACCCTTTGCTCCGGCACGAGCACGGCGAACGCCACCCCACCTTCCGGCTCGACCGGTGGACGCGCGCCGAGGAAATGCCCGCATGACGCCGGCCCTCGAACGCGCAAAGACCCTCGTGGAGCGGGACGCGGAGGACCAGCCGATTCTTCACACCGCCATCCTCATCCCCGCACGCAACGAGCAGACCCTGCTTCCCCGCTGCCTCCAGTCCGTTGCCGAGGCATGCGC
>CAXTTW010000324.1:0-3400 GCA_964247255.1 uncultured Acidobacteriaceae bacterium | reverse complement strand
GCCCCGTCAAGGCAATCGGAGGCCGCGCTCTCGCGGGGCGGGACCGCGACCGCGAAGCCGCCCGCTTGTTCGCGGAGGCCGTGCGGGCCGAGGAAGCCGGGCGAGCGGACACGGCGCTCGCGGGCTACGCGGCGGTGCTCGCGCTCGCCCCCCGCCACGCCCCTTCGGCCATCAACCTGGGCACCCTGCACTACGGCCGCCGCGACTACGCCCGCGCCGAGCACTACTACCGGCTGGCCACGGAGTGCGACCCCGGCTACGCGCTCGCGTTTTTCGACCTCGGCAACGTGCTCGACGAACTCAAGCGCGTTCCGGAAGCGATCGAGGCGTACCGGGCCACGCTCGCGCTCCAACCGCGCTACGCCGACGCGCACTATAACCTGGCGCTCGCGCTGGAGCGCATGGGTAAGCGCCGGTCCGCCCTGGCCCACTGGACCGCCTACCTGCGCCTCGACGCTGAAGGCCCCTGGGCCGACCACGCCCGCGCGCAACTGCGCAAGACGCTGGGAGTGCTAGGGTTCCGGGTGATCCGGGGGTCAGGGCGGTGTAAGTAGAAGCACCGAAACGCGCCTTTTCCGGCCGCCTTCGTTCTGCTACGCTCGCTATCGACATGGCTTCCACTCTCACGGATGACACGGCGAGGACCCTCAACGCCTATCTTCGCGAGGTTAAAAACACCAGGAGTGAAATCGGCAAACGCGAGCGATTCATCGCCTTGCTGGGCAGCTTGTTTCCCAGCACGCGCGAGGTGGGCCGGTATGCGCAAAGGTCGGAAAAGTCGCTGCGCATCCAGCTTGCCGACGGAGCGAAGCGGGGCAGCGCGGACACTTTGTACGGCAGTGCCGTCCTGGAGTTCGAAAAGGACCTGAAGCGCACCGGCGCGGAGGCCGAACACCAGCTCCGGGAGTATGCCGCCGGCATTTGGCAGGCGGAGCCGTCCGCCCGGTGCGCGCTGGACGCGGTCGCGACCGACGGCGTGTGCTGGCGTTTGTACCGCCCCGTATTGCCCGAAGGCATGGCGCTTACGCCCGACTCGATCGTGCTCGAACTTCGCCGCGAAATCCTGCTGAGCGACGAAACCCTAGGCGACCTCTATCGATGGCTCGACCTTTTCCTGTTCCGCCAAGGTCAGGTGGAGCCTACCTCCGAAAACATCCGCTTCGACTTCGCACCCCGGACTGGCTATGCGAGCGCATCGCGGCCGAGATGCTGCCCGCCTCTGGCTGGAAAAGCGTGCTGGACCAAAGCTGCGGTTCGGGCAGCTTTCTGCGCGCGGCTATCCACCACTACACCAGGCAAAACACCGCCGGTACCGAGCACGACCGGCTCCGTGCCGTGCTGGCGCATGTACAGGGCATCGACATCCACCCGGTCGCGGTCACCATCGCGCGAGCCAACTACGTGCTCGCGCTCGGGCCGCTGGTGAAGACCGCGCGGCGTCCCATTCAAATCCCGGTGTACCTCGCGGATTCGCTTTCCTTGCCGCGCGAGGTGGAGCAAAATCTTTATCAGAGGCTGAGCGGCATCGAGATCAGCTTCGGCCCGAAGCGCAGCAAGCAGTTCACTCTGCCCACGACGCTCGTGCATCAGCCGGAAAACTTCGACGAATCGATCGCGGCCGCCGCTGTGATTGCCAAAAGCCATGCCCACAAAAACACGGAGTCGCGCGAATATCTGAGCACCTATCTCCACCAGGCGGTGCCCGCGCTTTCCTCCATGCTCGGGCGCGAAGATATCGTCTCCGCCCTATGGGAGTTCACGGTCGGCCTCGCGGATCTGATCCGCGCTAGGCAGAACTCGATCTGGTCGTTCATCATCCGCAACAGCTACCGGCCCGCAATGCTGCGGGAACAGTTCGACATCATCCTCGGCAACCCGCCCTGGGTGTCGTACCATGTGTTCGAGCCCGACTACCAGGCGGAGATCAAGCGGCGCGCGGTGGCCAAATACAAGATCGCATCGAAATCGCAAAAGTTGTTCACGCAGATGGAATTAGCGACGGTGTTCCTGGCGCACAGTATGAAGGTGTTCGCGCGGCCCGGTGCCCGGCTCGCGTTCGTGATGCCGCGCAGCGTGCTTTCTGCCGACCAGCACCAGAACCTGATCCAGGGGACCCATGCCGCCCCGTTCCGCCTGACCGGCTACTGGGACCTCTGGGAGGTCGCGCCCTTGTTCAACGTCCCGTCCTGCGTGCTGTTCGCCGAACAAGGGGAAGGGAGAGAAAAGAGCGCCAATGCGCTCCCGGTACAGGTGTGGAGCGGCAAGCTCGCGGGCCGCGACCTGCCCTGGGCGCGGGCGGTGCCCCAGTTGTCCGTCGCGGAGAAGCACGCGAAAGTCATTTGGCTCGGCGGCCGGTCGGCGTGGTCGACGGAGGCCGGAGCGGTAGCGGCGGGACGCGTCAGCCCGTATGCGAAAGCGTTTCGGCAAGGCGCGACGATCGTACCCAGAACTTCTACTTTGTTTCCATCGACGGACTGGAAGGCCGCCCCGATCCGGACCGCTTGTACGCCTGCCGCACCGACGAGGAAGGCGCGCTTACCGCGAAACATCCTTACCGCGACATCCGCATGGCCGGCAATGTCGAGGGCCGATTTCTGTTCAGCACGGCTGTGTCGCGCCACGTGCTGCCATTCGCGCTGCTGCGGCCCGCGCCCGT
This sequence comes from uncultured Acidobacteriaceae bacterium, assembly GCA_964247255.1. Taxonomy (GTDB): domain Bacteria; phylum Acidobacteriota; class Terriglobia; order Terriglobales; family Acidobacteriaceae; genus EB88. The sequence goes on along the minus strand of CAXTTW010000324.1, from coordinate 744 downwards.
CGTGCTGTCGCTTGAGGAGGAACACGGCCGCTGGTTTGCCGCGCCGGTGCAAGCGCTCAAGCGCAAGGGCTTTCGCGCTTGTGCCGATTGGTTTGAGGAAGCTGAAAAGATATGGATCAAGGCACGAGGAGCTAAGTCCGCAAGACAGAGCTACCTACAGCGTCTTGATTACCAGAAGGGACTCACCACGCAACTCAAAACCCACCGTCACCTGGTGCTGTATAACGCGGCGGCTACCAATGTATCGGCCTGTTACTGCGACCGCCGATCCCTCGACCTGCCGTTCGTTGTCGATCACAGACTATACTGGGCCGCTGTCGAGAATGTGCGGGAAGCGCACTATCTCACCGCTGTCCTCAACTCCGAAACCGCGAACCGGGCCATCAAGCCCTTCCAGTCCACAGGCTTGCTGGGCGAGCGGGATGTTCATAAAAAGCTGCTCGATATTCCGTTTCCGCTGTTCGATCGAAAAAACGAGCTGCACCTTCGGCTGTCCGCGCTCGCCCTCCAAGCGGACGCGCAGGCGCAAGCCGCGCTCCGCAACCCGCTGTTCGCCCCCAATACCAGCCTCGCCTGGCAGCGCGCCTACGTCCGCACCGCCGTCGCGGACGTCCTGAGCGCCATCGACCCACTCGTCCGGGAGCTGCTGGCCCTCCCGCCGCCGCTCCCTGGCGGCCGTCCTGAATAGCTACGAGCATGGTAGGCGAGGCACCTACCCATTTATGCCTGCAAACTATTCACTAT
>CAXTTW010000323.1:0-3430 GCA_964247255.1 uncultured Acidobacteriaceae bacterium | reverse complement strand
GTAATGGCGGTTCCCCAGGCATAGTGCAGCCCGCGCAGCAGCGGCAGCAGGCACAGGAAGCGAAGTGCTTCGGTCGAGCGCGCGAACGACGGCCCGAAGACCACGGGCAGCAGCGGCGCGAGGAAAAAAAGCAGCGGCGCGGCGACGAGGCCGAACGGAACCGTCCAGCGCAGGAGCGACCGTGCTCCCCGCGCCGCGCGTGGAGGGCCGCCTTCGGCCCCTTCCTGGAACAAACGAGGCGAGGCTGCGGCAAAAAGGCTGACGATCGGCGTCGAAAGCACATCGACCACGCGATAGGCAGCCCCGTAGATGCCGGCCTGGACGGAGAGCCCGGCCGAAAGCAGCATGGACTTGTCGATGTCGTTGTAGACAGTGATGGCGGAGCTCGAAAACGAGAAGGAAAGTCCTTCGAGCAGGTCCGCGCGCCGCAACGGGCTCCAGCGCGGCAGCCCGAGCTTCGCCGTTACGATAGACGCGGCCGCGAGCGCGACCACGCCCGACGCCGCGCAGTAGAGGTGCGCCCACTGAAGGACGGAAGCATGGGCAGCGTGACTCAGCAGCAGCGCCGCAGCCCCCGCTCGGACAGCGTTGGTAAGCGCGAGCAGACGAGCGCTCCAGCGCGTGTGCCCCGCGCCTTGCAAGGCCCGGCTGCCGAGCTGGGTCATTTTGCCGAAGAGCGCATCGGAAACAGCGAGAAACGGCATCAACGCCTGCAAGCCGGACGGAAGCAGGAAGCACCCATACAAAAAGAGCGCGGGCAGGAGCAGCAGGAAACCCATACCGGACACGAGCAGGGCCCGGCCCCAGATTGCCGGAAACGCGGATCGGTCGCGTGCGACCGAGCGCAGCAGGACCATCTCCATACCGAGCGAAGAAAACTGCGCGAGCACGCTGACCAGCGCAGCCGCGCCGACGAAGGCGCCGTACTCGGCCGCGCCGAGGATGCGTCCGATCAGAAGGAAGTACACGGCTTGGAAAATGAGGGCCAGGCCGTTGCCGGAGAACAACCAGAGCGTCTGCTTCCACAGCCGTTCGCGGGTAGGCTGCCCCATCTGCGCGCGCGCGGCGAAGGAGTCGGCTCGTTTCAGCCGGCCGAACTCGACAGGATTCGGCAAAGCCGGCACGAGCGCGCCTCGGCTTCCGGCGGCTTCCTCGTACATGTCTTCGAGCCGGGCAGTTTGCGTTTCTAGTGAAAACGCGGCTTCGACCCGCGCGCGGCCTCCCTCGCGCAAGGAATGCGCCAGGCGATCGTCGGTGCAAAGCAGGAGGAGGTTGCGGGCGAGCGCTTCCGCATCGTCCTCGGGGGAAAGCAGACCGTGCTCGCCGTCACGGATGAGCTCGGGAATGCCGGAGTGGAAGGTGCTCGCGACCGGCAAGCCCAGTGCGAGCGCCTCGCACAGAACAGTGGGTAGGCCCTCGGCATCGCCGTCCGGTGCGGTGTGCGAGGGTGCGGCCAGACAGCGCGCGGATTGCATGAGGGCACGGACCTGCGCCGAAGTTTGCGCGCCCAGGAAAGCCGTCCCGCGAGTGTGGGCAGCGGCGTAGGCGCTCAGTTCGGCTCGCTCGGGTCCGTCCCCGGCGACGATCAAGCGTGCTTCGGGCAGCGTTTGCTGGAGGATCGCGACCGCGCGGAGAAGGATGTGGCAGCCCTTCTTCGGGACGAGCCGGCCCACAAAAAGGATGTTCTGCGTGACGGGGAGCGCGGGCGTTTTTGCGAAGGCGCGGAGGTCGATGCCGATGGGCAGGGTGCACAGCTTGTCCGCCGGGTAGCCGGCCTGGAGGGCGCGGCGGCGGATCGCATCGGACACGCACAGGAATACTTTGGCATCGCGCCATAGCCGCTCGCGTCGCTGGAGAAACAGCCTGCCGCGCGGGTGCTTGCGGTGGGCCTCGTCGCCGGCCATCACGTCGTACCCGTGCAGGGTGACGAGCAGGGGCAAGCCGAGGCGTTCTGCGAGGGGGAGCGCTTCGGCGCCGTCCAGGGCGAAGTGGGCGTGAATGAGCGCCGGCTGATGCGCGCGGGCGGCGGAAATGAGTCTCGGGGCGTAGCCGGTTTTGCGGAAAAGGAACCGCTCCGGCGCGGTAAGCGAGGCTACGGTCGCGAAGGGGAGCGGCAGCGACGGCGCAACCCGTCGAGCGCCGCAAAAAACGGCTTGGTAGCGGCGGAGTGCGGCTGCCTGCGCGGCGATGAAAGTCTCCGAAAATGGGAGCAGTTCGCTTCGATAGATCAGGACGGACGGTTTCACGCGGCCTCCCGCGAACGCACGAGCGTCCAGCGCTGCTTGAGGCGCAGAAACGGCAGCTCCCATGCGTAATAGCTCAGGAACGCCAGACCCACGGTGAGGGCGAGGGCAAGGGATTTCTCGGCGCAAAGCGTCGGCAGGCTTGGAGAAAGGCCCGCGCGCCGAGCCAGGGCGTTGGCGAGAAAGAAGCCGGTCTCATGGAAGACGTACAAGCCAAAGGAGAGCTGGCCCAGGCGGACCAAAAATCGCGGGCAACGGCGCGGCGCGCAACCCAGCGCCGAGAAGAAAAGAGCGACCGTGCCGAGGGCCGCCAGCGCGTAGCCCGCGCTGAGGGAAGAAGCGGAGTGAGGCGCCGCGCCATCTTTGATGTGGGCCGGTCCACTCGCCGCCAAGAAGGAGAACGCCGCGAAGGCGGCCAACGCGAGCCGCCAAATCGCTCCGATTTGAAAGGTGCGGACTTCAAGGAGAAGAGCCGCGGCCGCGCCCAGCGCGAGGAACTGGAACTGCACGCCGCTGTTGACCCACGCAACGATGTGGAGCGTGGATCGGTCGCCGAAGCGCGCCAAACCGAAGAGCAGCCCGTAGGCGCTCGCGACCGTGACCGCGCACAAGCTCAGCAGGGTGCGGGTCGGGAAGGCCCGACGCAGAAGAGGCCAGAGCACATACCACTGCTCCTCGACCGAAATACTCCACAGCGAGCGCATGGGCGTGGTGATGGACGGGTGCAGCGCGATGTACCAGTTGCCCGCGAGAAGGGTGGAAGCGGCGAGACGTCCCGGCTCGATGCGGAACCCGTGAAAACGCAAGCCCAGCAGACCGTAGGCTGCGAGCACGCCGAAGTACAAGGGCCAAATGCGCAGGATGCGCCGCATGTAGAAGGAGCGGAGGTGAATCCGGCCGGTAAGCGCCCGCTCCCGCCGGAGCAGCTCCGTGATGAGGTACGCGGAAAGAAAAAAGAAGACGGGAACGCCGCAGCTTCCCGCGCCTTCGAGCGTGCGGAGAACGCTCAAAGGCAGAAGGCCTGCAAACGAGAGTAGCGCGTGGGAAAGCCAGACCATCAGAAAAGCGAGCAGGCGCAGGAGGTCGAGCTCGGGGCGGTAGAAGCGCGCCCCCGCTCCGGGGCGGGCGGCAGACGGAGCGGGCTGAAGCGCGCTCAAAGCCATGGAGTTGCCTCCAGAGCCGCCGGG
>CAXTTW010000322.1:0-3439 GCA_964247255.1 uncultured Acidobacteriaceae bacterium | reverse complement strand
GCAAAAGGCCGTGCTGGCCCGGGGCGCGCAATGAGGAGCCTTTGGCTGGCGCTCATGTTGCTGCTCGGGCTCGCGCCCGCGCACGGAGCCGAGCGCCCCCTCGTCACGGTCATCGACCTGAACGGGACCGTGCAGCCGGTCAGCGCCGGCTACCTCCAGCGCGGGCTCGACGCCGCGCGCGACACCCATTCGGCGGCGGCGCTGATCGTTCTGAACACGCCGGGCGGCCTGCTCGAATCCATGCGGGAGATGGTGCACGCCATCCTCGCTTCGCCCGTACCGGTGATCGTGTACGTCGGCCCAGCGGGCAGCCGCGCCGGTTCGGCCGGCTTCTTTCTCCTTGAAGCCGCGGACGTGGCCGCCATGGCGCCGGGCACCAACGCCGGGGCCGCGCACCCCGTCATCGAGGGCGGCAAGCTCGACCCGATCATGAAGCAGAAGCTCGAAAACGATGCGACCGCCTTTTTGCGCTCCTTCGTGAGCCTGCGCAAGCGCAACCTCGCCGCCTCGGAAGACGCGGTGCTGAACTCGAAATCCTACTCGGAGGCCGAAGCCATGCAGCTCGGCCTGCTGACCCTGGTCGCGCCGGACGTCCCGGCCTTGCTGCGCGCGCTCGACGGCCAGACCGTCACGCGCATCGACGGCCGCCGCACCACTTTAAAGCTGGCCGGGTATCGCTTGATGCCGGTCGAGGTCTCGCTCCGCGAGCGCGTCCTGGGCGGCCTCACCGATCCCAACCTGGCCGTGCTGCTGCTCATCGGCGGCGTCCTACTGATCTACCTGGAGTTCAACGCGCCCGGCACCATCGTCCCCGGCGCGGTCGGCAGTCTGCTGGTGCTCACCGCGCTGTTCGCGCTCAACCTGCTGCCGCTCCGCTACACGGCGGTAATGCTCCTCCTCGCCGCGCTCTGTCTCTTGATCCTCGAAATCAAGGTCCCCAGCCACGGCGTGCTCGCCGGCGTGGCGATCGTGTGCCTCGTAGGCGGGCTGCTGACGCTAGTTGCCGGGCCAATCCCGGAGATGCGGGTGCGCTTTGCCACGGCGCTGGGCGTGGGCACGGGCTTCGGGCTGGTCACGGCGACGCTGGTGCGCATCGCGGTGCGCGCGCGCCGCAATAAAGTGCTCACCGGCGCGGATGCCATGGTCGGCGCGGTTGGGGGCGCCCAGGACGCGCTCCAGCCCGCCGCGCGGGGCCAGATGCTGGTGCGCGGCGAGCTGTGGTGGGCCGAGTCGCCCGAGCCGGTTGCGTCCGGCGCACACGCCAAGGTTACCGGCGTAAGGGGGCTTACGCTGCTTGTGGAGCCACTGAGGCACAATCCCGGAGTACACTTTTCCACAGGCGAGGGCCTTAACCCATGAGCGTTTTCGGTGCCGCGGCACTTCTGATCGTCGCCTTCTACCTAATCTCGTCGGTGATCATCCTGCGCGAGTACGAGCGTGGGGTCATCTTCCGGCTGGGCCGCGCGCTGACGCCGCCCAAAGGCCCCGGCGTGATTCTCGTCTTCCGGCCGTTCGATCAGATCGTGCGTATTTCACTGCGGCAGGAGGTGCTGGAGGTGCCGCCGCAGGACGTGATCACGCGCGACAACGTGACGCTCAAGGTCAATGCAGTCATCACCCTGCGCGTGCTCGACCCGGCGCGGGCGGTGATCGAGGTCGCGAACTACGTTTACCAGACCTCGCAGTTCGCCCAAACGACGCTGCGCTCGGTGCTGGGCGAGGTGGACCTGGACGGCCTGCTCTCGCACCGCGACATGCTCAACCAACGTATCCAGACCATCATCGACACGCGCACGGAACCGTGGGGCGTCAAGGTCGTTTCGGTCGAGGTCAAGCAGGTCGATCTGCCCGAGTCCATGCTGCGGGCCATGGCCCGCCAGGCCGAGGCGGAGCGGGAGAAGCGGTCCAAGATCATCAACGCGGACGGCGAGTTCGAAGCGGCGCAGCGGTTGGTGGACGCGGCCAAGCTCCTGGCCGAGCAGCCCACCACCATGCAGCTGCGCTACCTGCAGACCCTGCGCGACATCGGCACCGAGAAGAACACGACCATCATCTTTCCGCTGCCGATCGAGATGCTCTCGCTGCTTCGGAAAGCAGTTGGAGTAATTGCGCCTGAAGGGGAGAAGACGGAATGAGGCGGGCGCTTCAGGACGAGCAGGATCTGTTCGAGGAGCGTGACTTCGAGGAGCCTCGCGACGTGGTTCTGGGGACCTCGGCGCTGCTGGGCATTTTTCTCGCGGTCGCGCTGGTGTGCGCGGTGTGCTTCGGGTTCGGCTACTCGGAAGGGCACGGGATTCGCGGCATAGCCGGGGCCGCGCCGACGGGGAAGCAGAAGCCCGCGCCGATGCCGCTGGGCGGCTCGGACGCGTCGGAAGAGGCGGTCCGAGCGCCGGAGCAGCCTGCCCTCGAATCGCGTATACCGGACGAGCCCGCCCCCAAGCCCGCACCGGGGATCGCGGCGGAGGCTCCGGCGGGTGAAGTGCCGGCTATGCCCCCGGAAACTGCCTCCGACACCGGTCCGATACAAACCGAACCCGCCCGGCCTGCACCCGCCGCCGAGCCGACCCGCGGCGCTCTCGTCTCCGTACCGGACACTTCAGCATCGCCTGCCCTTGCCGCTCCCCCCACACCTTTGCGCCTGATGGTGCAGATCGCCGCCGTTTCCCGCGCGGCCGACGCGCAAACCCTCGCGAGCGCCCTCCAGCACGACGGCTTCGCGGCCACAGTGCGGACCTCCCCGGCGGACACCCTGTTCCATGTACAGATTGGGCCCTTCCCATCGTTCACCGCGGCCAAGGAGATGCGCGCACGACTGGCGGGCAACGGGTACAACGCCTTCATCAAGCCCTGATGTGTTCTTCGCTCGACTTTGAGCGATGCTTTATGCGACCGGCAGGGCCGAGGCGATGGCGGCGCGCACCGCTTCCATGAGCGCGTCGCGGCTGGGGTAGTCGCGCGGGTCGAGGGGAGCGTGGAAAGTTACCTCGACCGTGCCCGGACGCAGCTTCAGTCTGCCTTTGGGCATCAGCCTGCCGGTGTTCGCCACGGTCACGGGCACGACCGGGACACCGGCTTGCTTCGCGATGAAAAACGGCCCTTTCTTGAACGGCAGCAGCCGCCCGTCGGGTGAGCGAGTCCCCTCCGGAAAGATCACCAGCGAAACGCCGCCGCGGAGCACCCGTCCTGCCTCGTCGAGCGAGCGCCGGGCATCCTCGACCGAACCGGTTCGCGCAACGGGGATGAACCCGGCGGCGCGCATGCCCCGTCCGAGGAAGGGAATGCGCAGCAGCTCCTGCTTGATGAAGATGGCCGTGCGGCGGGGCGCGAGCGCCGCTGCCAGCAGGGGCGGGTCGAGGTTGGAAGCGTGATTCGACAGGAAGATGTACGTTTGCGCGGGATCGAGCGCGGCGGCGCGGCGGACGCGCGTGCGCACACCGGC
>CAXTTW010000321.1:0-3457 GCA_964247255.1 uncultured Acidobacteriaceae bacterium | reverse complement strand
ACGCGGGGGCGAGATGAGCCATTCGCTGTGGCATGGCGCGATCCTGCACTGGTTCTCTCTGCGCGAGGGCGAGTGGCATCTGCATCCCTATCCGTCCTGCTCGTACAGACCAGTCAGACGCGCTACCGAGTTACCGACGTGCTCCTGCTTGCGGATGGGGCTCCTGACGAGCAGATCGTCACGCATCCTCCGGCCGCCGTTTTCGAGGTCCTCAGCACGTCGGACCAGCCTCAACGAATGCAGCGCAAGCTCGGCGACTATGCCGCCATGGGCATCCCGGAAATATGGATCGTAGACCCGGATGATGGGAGCTGGACCCGTTTCGAGGGTGGGCAGCTACGGCGGCGCAGCCGCTTCTCCCTCCCTGAACGCGCCATCGAGTTCCCGATGTCCGAAATCGCGAAGCTGGTGCGCTAAATCAGCACCACCCTCGGTTGGAACAGAACGCCCGCGATCCGGTCCGCGACGGCGGCGAGCTCCCCCTGGCTCGCGAAGACCCTCACCGTCGGCGCGCCTGAAAACTCGGGCAGCGCGACCTGGTTTCCGTGGCGGATGCGTTCGAGCGTCGCGGCATCCGCGGTGACGGCGGGCAGCTCCGGCAGAATGGCTCGGGCGTGCGGCAGCGCCGCTTCGAGCGTCCCAGCGCGGCCAAGCTCTTCCACCTGCTCGACCGTCAGCGCCCCAGCCAACGTCCATGCCCCGACCGCCACCCGGCGCAGCGTCGCCAGGTGAGCCCCGCAGCCGGCTTTTTGCCCCATCTCGTTCGCGACCGAGCGCACATAGCCGCCCGAGGAGATGCGCATCCGGAACTCCGCATCGATCAGATTGTCCGGGGCCGCGTGGAGGCGCTCGATCGTGAACTCGAAAACCGTGACCGGCACCGGCCCCAGCGCGGGAACCTGCCCGGCGCGGGCGAATGCATAGGCGGGTGTGCCGCCAATCTTTTTCGCCGAGTACGCGGGCGGCATCTGCGCGCTTTCACCCAGGAACCCTTCCGCGAGCGCCCGCGCCTGGTCGAGCACCAGCGAGGGCTGTTCCCGAGGGCCCAGAGGCTCCCCCTCCGCGTCGAAGGTTTCCGTCGCGAACCCGAACCGGATCGTCCCGGTGTAGCTTTTCGCGAGCGCGCCGTGGAACTTCGCCAGGCGGGTCCACTTGCCAAGCAGCAGCGGCAGAAGGCCGGTCGCCATCGGGTCCAGCGTGCCCAGGTGACCCACGGAACGCTCTCCCGCGGCCCGGCGCACGCGCGCCACCACGTCGTGCGAGGTCCAGCCGCCCGGCTTGTCGACGAGGAGGAGCCCGTTCAAACCTCGGCCCGCCTGCCCGCCCCGACCAGCGACAGGAACTCCTGCCGGGTCGGCTGCTCCTTGAACGTGCCCATCATGGTCGAGGTCACGGTATGCGACGCCTGCTTCTGCACCCCGCGCATCATCATGCACAAGTGTTGCGCCTCGATGACGACGCCCACCCCCCGCGGCGCGACCGCCTCGCACAGCGCATCGGCGATCTCCCGTGTCATGCGCTCCTGCACCTGCAAGCGCCGGGCAAACGCGTCCACCAGGCGGGGCAGCTTGCTCAGGCCGACGACCTTGCCGTCGGGGATGTAGCCGATGTGGACGCGGCCGAAAAACGGCAGCATATGGTGCTCGCACAAGGAGTACATCTCGATGTCGCGCACCAGCACCATTTCCTCGTAGTCAACGTCGAACAGCGCGCTCTTCAGGATCGCCGCCGGCGTCTCCTTCAGGCCGCTCGTCAGAAACTCCATAGCACGCGCGGCGCGCTCGGGCGTCTTCAGGAGGCCGTCGCGGGTCGGCTCGCCGTCAAAGCGCAGCAGCAGCTCGCGGTACAGGGCTTCCGTACTGACCTCTCCCAGGTCCGTTGCTCTACCCAAGCTCGCCACCCCCATATGCAAAGGCATTGTTGGCGGTCTCCTCGACCCGCACCCGCCGCAGAAGCCCCTTCGGCAGCGCCCGCGTCAGCCGATCGTAGAGGACGATGCACAGGTTTTCGCTCGTCGGAACCTGCCCCTCGAAGGCCGGCAGAGTGTTCAAGTTCTGGTGGTCGAAGGGCGCGACGATCTCCCCGTGCACGGCGGCATCCAGCAGGCCGAGGTCCACCACCATGCCCGTCGCCGGGTCCGGCTCGCCGGCGACCAGCACCTCGACGACATAGTTATGGCCATGGCCGTGCGGGTTGGCGCACTTGCCGAAGGCTTCGAGGTTGCGCTGGAAGTCCCACTCCGGCCGGTGCAAACGGTGCGCGGCGCACAAACGGTAGCGACGGCCCAGCTCCACTTTCACAGCAGCCCCCGGCAGTCGGCGAACAGGTCCGGGGACTCGTACACGCGCACCTGGTGGAGCGCCGCGCCGACCTTGCCTTCCAGCCGACGCCACACCGCGATCGCGATGTTTTCAGTTGTGGGCTGCACATGCGCGAACTCCGGCAGTTCCAGGTTCAGGTGCCGGTGGTCGTACGCATCGACCACCTCCCGCTCCATCACGTCCTTGAGCCACTTCAGGTCGACAACGAAGCCGGTCTCAGGGTCGACCTCGCCCTTGACCGTCACCTCAAGCGAGTAGTTGTGGCCATGGCCGTTGCGGTTGGCGCAGGGGCCGAACCGGCGGCGGTTCTCTTCCTCCGTCCAGCCCTCGACCCAATAGAAGTGCGCCGCGCTCCACTCCGCCTTGCGCGTCAGAAAAATCATGCTCCACGCCCTCAGTCCTGATGCTACCGTTTCGCGCCGACGGGGTACGCGCGGCCTTTCCAGCTGACCTGCCGCAGCACCCGCGCCCGGTACCAGCCCGCGTAGGCCCACACGGCAAAGACCGGCAGGCCTATGCTGACAGGCAGCAGGAGGCCGGGCCAATGGACCCCGGACCGGGCCGCGCGGCTGCCCACGCGCCACACGGTGCGCACCCACAGCAGCCACAGCACCGCCCGTTCCCATGGAAAGGGCACCGGGTACAACAGCGCCAGCAGCAGCAAGCCCCACACCAGCGCGACGTCGAGCACGCGCCAAGCCGCGAGCAGCGGCGTGTTGTTGACCAGCAGGGCGAAGCGCCAGGCTTGCGGGCCGGCCGTGGTGCGCAGCATCTCCGGAGCGGGCCGGCAGCGCAGGCCCAGCTTTTCCTTCTTGGCGGCGAAGGCCAAATCCACCCCCGGCGTCAGCGAGCCGGGCGCGCGCAGGTGTCCGCCCAGCTGCCGGTAGGCTTCCGCCTTGACGAGCAGAAACGCGCCCGTGGCATAGGCCAGCTTCTTCGCGGGGTCGTTCACCTGCGCGGCCTGGTAGGCGGTCGCGATCTCGGAATCGGCCAGCGGCGCGAGCGCGCGGGCGAGCAGGCCGCCGCCCACGCGCGCCGGAATCCAGGAAAGCATGGCCGCCCCGTGCCGGTCCGCCTCGACGATAGCCCGGCTGACTGAATCGCCGGCATGGGTGGTTTGCGCCGCGGTGAACAGC
>CAXTTW010000320.1:0-3457 GCA_964247255.1 uncultured Acidobacteriaceae bacterium | reverse complement strand
GTACGCGGCAGCAAGGCGGCTTTCGCGGCCTGAACCCGTTCTTCAGTGACGACGGCCCGGACCAGCTCCGCCGCATGAATGGCGCAGGCCGGCTTGCCGTTGAGCCGCAGCCGGACGGGGTCGCCGCAGCCCAGGGTAGCGCACCTGGCGGCCTCGGCGGTCGAAGCGGGCATGAGCGGGGCCGGCGAGGTAGTTTCGGCGGGCGTGTACCGGGAAAAGCTTTGCATGGCTTGGTCCTTTCGCGTGAACGGATCTGGAGTTAGCTGGCGCGGCGCAGCGGCTTGCGGCCCTGGCTGTGAAGGTCGGCGAGCAGCCCCCGCAGGCGGTGGAGCGCATGGGTGTGGATCTGCGAAATCCGGCTTTCCACCACGCCCAGAACCGTCCCGATCTCGCGCATGTTCATGTCTTCGAAGTAGCGCAGCGTCATGACCAGACGCTCCCGCTCCGGCAGCTCGTCGATCGCGGCTACGATCCTGCGGCGCGCCTCCCCCTCCAGGCACTGGAACAAAGGGTTGTCGGACTCCCGGGCCGGCACGAACGCCGCCTCATCCTCGCCCGTGTCCGCGCCGCGTTCGGCGTTCAGCGCCGTGATCTCGAGCCCCTTTAGCTGGCCTTGAAGCTGCTGGAAGTGAAGCAGCGTCAGACCCATCTCGGCGGCGACCTCCGCATCCTGCGGCGGACGGCCCAGGCGAGTTTGGAGAAGCGAAGCGGCCTGCTCCACTGCGCGGCCTTTGCGGCGCAGCTCGCGCGGGCTCCAGTCGAGCGAGCGAAGGCTGTCCAGGATCGCGCCCCGCACGCGGAACTGCGCATAGGACCGGAACTGCGCGCCCTTGCCGGCATCGTACTTCCGCGCCGCGTCCAGGAGGCCGAGCGTGCCGCTGCTCACCAGCTCGTCGAGTTCGATGTGCTGGGGCAGCCGCTCACGAATCTGCCGTGCAACGTAGCCGACGATGGGCAGGTGCTCCAGAACGAGCTGCTGCTGCGCCTCGGTCAGCGCCCCATCCTGCGCTTCCTTCGCCCGCTCGGCTGGCCTCGGTTTCGGCGCCGCTGCCGGGAAGCTGTGTACCTGGCCGTTCCCAACCGCGATGTTGCCGATTACTTCCGCCGTTGCCGTGTTACGCCCGATGCTCCGCACCTGTGTCTGCATTGCCTGCTCCTCGATATCTGGGGTAAGTGGGGAGCGCTTCGATCGACCGCTCTGCCCTATACCCGGACATAAGTGCATCCACATGGCCGAAATTTGCACGGCTTTCTATAGTTTTCTTCATAAAGATTTCTTAAGAGAGGTGTTTTGACTTACCGCTTATGCGGGCATGCGGGTGAGGGTAGGGGAAAGGCGCGAGAGCGCGATGGTCAGCTGGCCCACGATGCTCTGATCGGCGGCATCCTCTATCGACGGCAGGCGCGACGCGGCTTCTCGGCCGCCCGGTTCCGGCGTGGAGGAGCTTCACCGCTGCCTAAGAACAAGGACCTAAGATAAAAACTTCAGGCCGCGAGCATACTTTTCCGATAGCTCGCGCACCGGCGGGTTAGCGCAGGAAATCCAACGCAAGACAAACCGTACACCCATGGGCCGTGTCGCCTATCAGACCGACCTACCCGATGAGGACGCTACTACTTAGTTTCAGCACACTAAGGAAAAAGCGTTGCCTTGGCGAACGATTTACTCGAGCGCATCGCCGAAATCGATGCATCCGCGGCCGACCGCGGGCTCGCTGCCGGCGAGGATGCATGCGCGCTCTACGGTGTGCCTGAGCTCGCGCACATTGCCTGGCCACGCGTGCGCGTGCAGCGCCGCGCGGGCGTCCGCGTCCAGACGCTTCACGGCTTCGCCGGGCTGCGCGAACTCCCGCAATGCCTGCTCGATCAACGCATCGATATCTTCCGTCCTGCCGGCAAGCGCCGGGGTTTGGATCAAAAACACCGACAGCCTGTGCAGCAAATCCAGCCGGAACTGGCCCGCCTTGGCCATGCGGGCCAGCGGGCGGTGCGTCGCGGCGACGACCCGAACGTCAACGGTGATCTCCTCGTTTTCCCCAACCCGCTGGAGCGTTCCGGATTCGAGGAAGCGCAGCAGCTTTGCCTGGGCCGCCAGCGACAGCTCCCCGACCTCGTCGAGAAAAAGGGTGCCGCCGTCGGCGGCCTCGATCCGGCCGGTGCGGCGGTTCTGTGCCCCGGTAAACGCGCCCCGAGCGTGGCCGAACAGATCGGACTCGATCAGCGTTTCCGGAATGGCGGCACAGTTGACGGAGATCAGCTTTCCCGCGCGGCCGCTGAGCCGGTGCACCGCGCGGGCCACCAGCTCCTTACCGGTTCCGGTTTCCCCATGGATCAGCACCGCGGTCGCCCTCGCGGCCACCAGACGGATCCGGCTGCTGACTTCGAGCAGGCGCGGGTCGCTGCCCAGAAACTCGGGAAGCGGAGCGGGGGGGAACTCTTCCCGAGCACTCCGCGCGGAGGCCGCCGCCTCGAGCACCGGGAGGACCGGAGCCGCGAGAACGACCAGCTTGCCCTCTTTTGCTATAGGCGCTACGGTCGCTTTTGCCGTTTCGGCCTCTGCGGCGTCGCTCGCAACGGCGGGAGCCGTCCCGTCCAGGCCGGCCTGGGCGCGGCGTAAGGCGTGGAGCGCTTCGGTTCGGAGCGGATGCGGCGAGGACGGCGCGGCAAGCGCGCCCCCGTCGAGCGCGATCATGGCCATGCGCGGGTACAACGCGTGCAGCTCGGCCGCGCACTCGTGTACATCTAGGTCCGGCAGCCAGGAATCCACCAGGCAGACCGAGGCCGGCGCTTCCTCGAGCAAATCGAACATCGCCGCTGCGTTCAGGGCAGTCCGCACGCTCCAGCGCATCGCCGCAAGTTCCACGGTTAAGGCTGCCGACAAGGTAGAGGATGTCGAGCAGATGAGCGCCGACCGGGCGGCGGCGTTGAAGAGGGGAGCGGTTGCGGTGAGGCGGGAGAGCGGTGCGGTGGCCACGGCGGTCATCCTTGCAGTCGGGGGTCGAGGTCAGGGGTCGAAGTCAGGGGTTGAGGTCAGGCCCGGCAAAAGGGCGCCGGAACCGAATGGATGTCGGGCAGCGCGGCAAAGAGCACGGGCTGCGGCTGCGCCGGGGTGAGCCGAAAGCCGAGGCCGCGGTGGGTCTCGATCGAGGGGGCACCCGCGTGCTCCCTCAGTTTGCGCCGGAGCGCGGCCAGATGAACGTCGAGAACCTGGCTTGCTCCCGAACCTGTCCCGGCCAGGGCAGCCCGCGACAGCACTTGTCCGGCAGCCGAGGCAAGCAGGACCAATAGGGCGAACTCCCGGCCGGTGAGGCGCAAAAGCGAGCCGTCCACGGAGGCTTCGCGGCGGAGCCGGTCGAGCGTGAGCGAGCCATACCGCACCGGCACGTGTGCGACGGCAGGAGCGCCCGCCCGCGCGCGGCGGAGCAGCGCCAGGCAGCGCGCGCGCAGCTCGACGAGC
>CAXTTW010000319.1:0-3459 GCA_964247255.1 uncultured Acidobacteriaceae bacterium | reverse complement strand
AACCATGACTTCTCACACACCCTCTGAGGAGCGAAGCGACGGAGGACCTGCTTTTGCACGCGGGAAGCTGGAAAAAGCAGATCCTTCGCTTCGCTCAGGATGACCCGGATTGGATGGATGGCCGTTTACACCCCTATCCTTTACCCTTGTCCCTAAACCGGCGTCATCCCACCCGTCGCGCCGTAAATCTCACCCGTCACGAAGCTCGCGTCGTCGGAGGCGAGAAACACATACACCGCCCCTTCCTCGACCGGCTGCGCGGGCCGCCCGAACACGGTTTTCGAACCGAACTCCTTCAGGCTGCTCTCGTTCATCGTCGCCGGGATCAGCGGGGTCCAGACCGGGCCGGGCGCTACCCCGTTCACACGGATGCCCTTTTCGCCCAGCAGCTTGGCCAGGCCCTTGGTCAGGTTCGAAATGGCCGCCTTGGTCGAGGCGTACACGAAGATGTTCGGGCTCGGGTCCAGCGCCTGGATTGAGGTGGTGTTGATGATGACGCCGCCCGGTTTGAGGTGCTTCGCCGCCGCCTGCGACATCGCAAACGTCCCGCCTACGTTGATCGTGTAGGCCATCGCGAACTCCTCGCCCGGCACGTCTTCGAGCTGCGCGTAGCTCCGCTGGTAGGCCGCGTTGTTGACCAGGATGTCGAGCTTGCCGAACTTGGCCACGACCTCCTCGACAATCTTGGGGGCGGTCTCCGGGTGCGCGAAGTCGACCGCGATCTTATGCGCCTTGCGCCCCTGCGCCTCGACCGCCGCGACGGTCGCCTGCGCGTCCGCTTCTTCCTCGGCGACGTAGGTGATCGCGACATCCGCGCCTTCCTTGGCGAACAGAATGGCCACCGCGCGCCCGATGCCGGAGTCCGCTCCCGTGACGAGCGCCACGCGATCGGTCAGGCGGGCGCGGCCAGTGTAGCTTTCAAGCCCGTGGTCCGCCTGCGGGTCCATTTCTTTTTCAGTGCCGGGAATAGATGATTTCTGCTGGGGGAAGGGCGGTTTCGGCCCGAAGGTGAGGGGGTTGCGTGCCATGTAGGTTGCTCCTTGTGCTTTCGTCTGCATCTGCATCTGGGGAGATGCGCTCTCGGCCCACACTTGGTTGTGTGCCCGCCGGAGCTGCCTTTCAGCCGCCGCACAGCGCGCCCGCCTGTTTGCCGGGCGACATAGCGGCTTTCCGGTTTGCACGCAACTCCGTGAACGGTATAGTTATCTCCTGAGTAGATGCTCCCGGCAAACGCGTGCTTGCCGCGCCGCTCGCGACGGGCGCTCGGGCGAATCTTGAAAAGGCGGGAACTGAACCTTTGGCGGCACACACGGCGGCAGCAGGGCAAGGGGCGGAGCTGGAAGAGCGGCTCCGCAACGCGGGACCCTGGTTTCACAACATCCGCGTTCACGGCGTCCAAACGGCCCCGGACCATTTTCTCGGCGACTACCCCCGGGTCAAGTGGGATTCGCTCGGCCCGGCGCTGCCGCGCGACCTCGCCAGCAAGACGGTGCTCGACATCGGCTGCAACGCAGGCTTCTACGCGGTCGAGCTGAAGCGCCGCGGGGCCGCGCGCGTCCTGGGCATCGACACCGAGGAGCTCTATCTCAACCAGGCCCGCCTGGTTTGCACCGAACTCGACCTCGCCATCGAGTACCGCAACTGCTCCGCTTATGACGTGCTCAGCGTGCCGGGCCAGTTCGACCTGGTGTTGTTCATGGGCCTGTTCTATCACCTGCGCTACCCGCTGTACGCGCTCGACCGGGTGGTGCAAAAGCTCGCGCCGGAGGGCACGCTCGTTTTTCAAACCCTGACGCGCCCGCACAACCCGCCCATGCCCGCGCCGGTCGCGCCCGACTACCCATTTTGGGAGCGAGACATTTTTACAAACGCCACCTTTCCGCAAATGCGCTTCTTCGAGCACAGCTTCGCGGGCGACCCGACCAACTGGTGGATCCCCAACCAGCCCGCGGTCGAGGCGATGCTGCGCTCCGCCGGGCTCCGGCTCGACGCGCACCCCGAGGAGGAAACCTGGCTGTGCTCGCCGGAGGCCACCCAGCGGCGCGGGCAGTGGCTGCAGGACCTCGAATTTGAAGGGAAGTTATGGTAGAAGCCGTGATGCTCTGGAACGAGCCCAACAACCTTTCCCACTGGAACTTTCACCTGGACCCCAACTGGGAAAAGTTCGCGGCGATGGTTCGCTCGTCGGCCCGGGCCATCAAGCAGATCAACCCGGAGTTGAAAGTCGTGCTCGGGGGCGTCTCCTCCGCCGATTGGCGCTGGATCCAGCTGATGCGCGGCCATGGCGCGCTCCAGGATGTCGACACCGTCGCCATCCACGGGTTTCCTCTGGACTGGAATCACTGGCACGTGGACGAGTGGCCCGAGCGCATCCGCGAGACGGAGGCCGCCGCCGGGCTCCCGGTCTGGGTGTCGGAGGTGGGCGCGTCGAGCTTCGGTGCCGAAGAGGTCGCCTTGTTCGGCCTCGAGCGCATGACCGCGCTGCTCCGGGGCCGGACCGAGCGTGTGCACTGGTATTCGCTGTACGACCTGCCCCCGACCTGGGAGGCGACCACGCGCCACAAGGAGGCGGAAGGCTCCTCCTACTATCGCCACTACTACATGGGCCTGCTGAAGCATGATGGCACCCCGAAGCTGGCCGCTCGTAAGTTCCCGGAGCTCGCCGCCGCGAACCCGGCGCTCGGCATCTGCCAGTGGTTCCACTACGAGGACCACCGCCTGGACCCGGCGGTGGAGTGGCTGCACAAGCTGGGCGTGCGCTACCTGCGCACCGGCGTCAGCTGGGCCGACTGGTTCCGCCCCGGAGCGGAGGGCTGGTTCGACCGGCAGATGGCGGCGCTCGCCTCCTTCGACGTGACCATGACGCTCTGCTTTACCCCGGACCACCTCGGCATGGAGCCCCACTGGGCCAGCCCGCCGAACAACGTCGAGGACTTCACCGAGTTCGCGCGGTGGGCGGTCGCCCGCTACGCCCCGGCAAGCCGGAATTCAACCTCAAGGCCGGCCGAAGAACCGGCGCTCGCACTTTAGACAGGAGGATCATGCCGAAAACCATCCTTATAACCGGCGGCGCGGGCTTTGTGGGCTCGCACCTGGCCGATGGCCTCCTGCGCGAGGGCCACTCGGTCCGCGTGCTCGACAACCTGACCCCCCAGGTGCACAGCCGCAAGCTGCCCACCTATCTGTCGCCCGAAGTCGAGATCGTCTACGGCGACGTGCGTGACGCCGGGGCCGTCAAGCAGGCGCTCGCCGGGGTGGATGCTGTCTACCACTTCGCCGCGACGGTCGGGGTCGGCCAGTCCATGTACGAGATCGAGCGCTACATGAGCGTCAACACGCTCGGCACGGCCCAGCTGCTGCAGGTGCTGCTCGATACCAAAGCCCCGATCGAGAAGCTGGTGGTCGCCTCCTCCATGTCCATCTACGGCGAGGGCGCGTACACCTGCCCCGCATGCGGCC
>CAXTTW010000318.1:0-3471 GCA_964247255.1 uncultured Acidobacteriaceae bacterium | reverse complement strand
GACGGCAACCGTGAGGGAGCCCGGGGCGGCTTCGGCGGCGGTGCCCCACACTTCTCGGACAACTTTGGCAACGGCAACGGCGGCCGGCGCAGGGGCAGGTTCGGCGGAGGGGGAGCCGGGGCCGGCTTCGTGGGTCCCATGGACCACTCCTACCGGCTCGCGAACGGCAATGTGGCCGACGGTACGTCCTCCGCGCAGGCCCGGATGGTCAACGGCAATCTGCGGCGCTACGACGACGCGGACATCGAGCCGATCGCGGTGATTCGCGAGGACGCTCCGACCCGGATCGTCTGCTTCATCGAGGATCTGTTCGTGGTCACGAAAATGCAGGAAACTGCACGCAAAATGGGCGTAAAAGTCCGGTTCAGCAAAGCGGATAAAGAAGCGCTGGCCGCCATCACGAACGCGCCGGAGGCTGAACGGCCGTCGCTGATCGTATTCGACCTGAACAATGCCGGTGCCAAGCCGCTGACCACTATCCCAAAGCTGAAAGCCAAGCTGAAGCGCGGCACCTCCATCATCGGCTTCCTCCAGCACATCCAGGGCGACCTGAAGCTGAAGGCTATCGAGGCGGGGTGCGACTCGGTAATGCCCAAGTCGGCCTTCTCGCAGAACGTCCCAAACCTGCTGCGCCGCCACGGCGTGGAAGAAGAGGAACTCGCGGAGGCATAAACGCGTTCGCGCGCCCGACTGGAGAGTCCGGCAAGCGCCCCTGCTCTTTCGCGTCAGCCCGGGGGCCAGCCCATCGCGCGCCCGCCCAGTACGTGGATGTGCAGGTGGTCCACTGTCTGCCCGCCATGCGCGCCCGCGTTGATCACGGTGCGAAAGCCCCCTTGGAGCCCCTGCCGCGCGGCCAGCTCCGCGATTACCGCGAGCATATGTCCGAGCAGCGGGGCGTCCTCCCGGACGGTGTGGGCCAGCGACGGCACGTGCCTGCGCGGGATGACCAGGAAGTGCACGGGGGCCTGCGGGTGCAGGTCGGCGAAGGCGACCAGCTCGTCGTCCTCGAACAAAGCCTCGACCGGGATCGCGCCAGAGGCAAGCTTGCAGAAGATACAGTCCATGGCGTGAGCATATCCCGCGTGAGTTTTTCCAGGCAGCGGGAAAAGTGTGGCCTCCCGTATTGACCGCGGCCAGGGATTCTGGGGATGATGGAGTCCCGGAGCAAGAGGATCGAGGAACGACCGGGAGCGTCCACCCAAACAGACCGGTTCCGCCAACCCTTTCGCTCGTTTCTCCCGGAGGCCTCACCATGAAGGGCAAGCTGCTCTCGTTGCTCCTGCTTTTCGCCCCGCTCCTGCCCACCGGCCCTGCCCGCGCGGCCGAACAACTCATCCCCGCCGGCTCCCTGATGCAGTGCACCATTGCCGAGCCGAAGCTGTCCTCGAAAACCGCCGAGGTCGGCGACCCCGTCCTTTGCCAGTTGAGCCACACGGAACGGTACGGCCGCGCGGTGCTGCCCTATGGCAGCTACCTGGTCGGGCGCTTCGAGGAATACAAGGATCCCGGCCACTTTGTCGGCAAGGGCTGGATGGAGTTGCGGTTCGACCGCATGGTGCTCCAACCGGACACGGTGATCCCTGTTTCGGCCAAGATCGTCGACGTCCCCGGCTTATCCGTGGACCGGACCGGCAGGATTCGCGGCAAGGGTCACGCGGTCCGGGACTCGGTGGAGTGGGCGATCCCGATCCTGTGGCCGCTGGACATCCTGAACCTGCCCCGTCGCGGGCCGCGCCCCACTTTGAAGGGTGAAACGCACATCACGCTCAAGGTGATGGACGACCTGGGCGTGCCGGTAAGCCCGGCGCAGCAGCGCGACGCCTCCGGCCTGTACCGCCGCGACCCGGTCGCCTACACCCCGCCCCCGCGCGTGGTGGTCCAGCCGCAGCCGATCGTGCTCGTTGCGCCGCCGGTGCGGGTTCTGCGCAATGGCGTGTACTTCCGAACGATCGGTCGATGAGAGTGGTCGGGGCGGAGGGATTCGAACCCCCGGCCCTCTGCTCCCAAAGCAGATGCGCTACCAGGCTGCGCTACGCCCCGACTCGCTCTCGATTGTACCGCTCCTCAGTGGGGGTGGGTAAGCCACGCCAACGCGTACCCCATCACGATCAGGGGCAGTGCGAACACGGCGAGCAGCGCCGTGACCAAGAGCAGCAAGAAGCCCCAGTCGCGGGCCCTGTAGCGGCCGGGCTCGGCCAGGTGGCGCTGCAAAAGGGCGTAGTTGCGCCGGTTAGCCTTCCATGCGATGTCGAAGGCATCGCCGACAAACGGGACGATGCCGACGCCGACGTCGATAGCCAGGTTGGCCAGCATGCGTCCGAGCAGTACCGGCGGCGCGCCACGCGACCAGGCACCGAGCACGATCAGCGCGGACAGGAGCCCGGCCAGCACGTCGCCCGCGATGGGAACCAGGCCGATGAGCCCATCGATGCCGAAGCGGATGCGCGTGCCGGGAATGAGGAAAGCGGAGTCGAGCAGGATCGACAGCCGCTCGAGGTTGCTGTCGGAGAAAACGCCCTGGCCGGGGCGCACACGGGCACTTTCAAGCGGCGCAGCGGGGCGGAGCAGCTCGGGGCGGGGTGGGTTCGGCATCGCGGTCTCCTCGGGTAGATGCGCCGGAGTCCGCGATGCTATAGTTGAAGACTGCATGGCGGCTATAGTTCAGTGGCAGAACGCCGGTCTGTGGATCCGGATGTCGTGGGTTCAATCCCCACTAGCCGCCCCATCGCATTGCAGGTGACCGCACCTGTGCCTGAGCCGGGCAAGGTTTACCTGGGCTGCTCCGGCTGGAGTTACGGGAGCTGGCGGCCCGCCTTCTACCCCGAAAAAACACCCTTGAAACAACTGCTCGCAGCCTACGCCGCGCGCCTCAACGCGGTCGAGGTCAACTACACCTTCCGCACCCTGCCGAAGGCGAGCGTTTGCGCGGGCTGGCTGGCGGAAACACCGCCGGCGTTTCGTTTCGCGTTCAAGGCCCCGCAGCGCGTAACTCATTTCAAGCGCCTGCGGGCGTGCGGCGAAGTACTGCAGGCGTTGGCCGGGGCGCTCGCGCCGATGGCGGACCGGATGGGGCCGGTGCTTTTCCAGCTGCCGCCGAAGTTCAAGGCCGACGCCGGGCTGCTCGATGCTTTTCTCTCCGAAGCCTCGGCCCACCCTTGGCGCACCGCCTGGGAGTTCCGCGACCCGTCCTGGTTCACCGACGAGATTTATGACGTGCTCGCAGGGCACCGCTCCGCCCTGTGCGCGGCGGAAAGCGACGCGCTGCGCTCGCCCGATCTCCCGCTCGCGCCGGGGCTGCGCGTGTTCCGCTTGCGGCGCTCGTCGTACTCCGTGGACGAGCTTGCGGCGCTCGCCGGGCACTTGGCGGCGCTCGCCCGCGAAGGGGCGGATGTATACGGGTTCTTCATGCACGAAGAGGCTCCGGATGGCCCACTCCGCGCTGCCGCCGTGCTGCGGCAGATTCCTCCGGAG
>CAXTTW010000317.1:0-3476 GCA_964247255.1 uncultured Acidobacteriaceae bacterium | reverse complement strand
GCCCCCAGGCCACGTCGATGTCCGGGGCTTCCGCCGCCAGCGTCATCGCGAGCGTCGCGTACGCCGTCTTGCGATTCAGCCCCGCCCGCGCCAGGCAGGCCCCCGTCAAGAAATGCGTCACCGGCTCCACTGCTCCAGAATGCACCGCCGAAGCCCGCCGCGCTCAGTAATTTCGCCAAAGGCGCGCATCTTCGTTCCATTTCAGGAAACACCGGCGGCTTTTCCCACATCGGTCTCGCAAACCCCGGCGCGCCCGCTTTTCTGTCCACCCCTCGCTCCGCAGCCTTTACCCTTGCTCTTATGCCAGCCGATGCAAGGGCCCGCCTCGACCAGCTCCGTGACGAGCTCCGCCACCATGAGTACCTGTATTACGTCCTCGACCGCCCCGAGATCGACGACCTCGCCTACGACGCCCTCATGCGCGAGCTCCAGGCCATCGAGGCCGCGCACCCCGCCTGGGTTACCCCCGACTCCCCCTCGCAGCGGGTCGGCGGCAAGGTAGCCGAGGGCTTCAGCAAGGTCGCGCACTCCCGCCCCATGCTTTCGCTCGATAACGTCAACTCCGAAGAGGAGCTGCGCGAGTGGGATGCTCGCGTTCGCCAGCTCGCCGGGCCCAATGCGGAGGTCCACTACACCTGCGAGTACAAGCTCGACGGGCTCTCCATGGCCCTGCACTACGCCCCCGAACAAACCGAAGCAAACTTTCGGGAGGGTCACCCCGAGCGAAGTGAAGGGCCTGCTTCTGAACCCTCGGCCACGCGCCTGCTCCGCGGCCTCACCCGCGGCGACGGTTCGGTCGGCGAAGACGTCACCGCCAATGTCCGCACCATCCGCTCCGTCCCGCTCGTCATTTCCCACGGCCGTCTCGCCGCCTCCCGCCTGCCCGCGGCCTTCGAGGTCCGCGGCGAGGTCGTCATGCCCGTCACCGGCTTTCTCAAGCTCAACGAGGAGCGCGAAGCCGCCGGACAAGCCCCCGCCGCCAACCCGCGCAATGCCGCCGCCGGCACCATCCGCACCCTGGAGCCCAACGTCGTCGCCCAACGCCGGCTCGATTTCTACGCCTACTTCGCCCTCACACCCGAAGGTGACCCGCTCTTTCCCAGCCAAACCGAAGCGCTCGACGCCCTCACCGCCGCGGGCTTTCGCGTCAACCCGCACCGCGAAGCCATCCGCGACCTCGACCGGCTCGTCGCCTTCATTCGGGAAGCGGAAAGCAACCGCGCGACCCTCGGGTACGAGATCGACGGCGTCGTCGTCAAGGTCGACTCCGCCGTTGTCCAGCGCCGCCTGGGCTATACCGGCAAAGCCCCTCGCTGGGCAGTCGCCTACAAGTTTGCCGCCCGCTTCGGGGTCACCGTCGTTGAGGACATCCGGGTTCAGGTCGGCCGCACCGGCAAGCTCACCCCGGTCGCCGTGCTCGCGCCCGTCTCGATTGGCGGCATCACCGTTACCCGCGCCACGCTCCATAACGCCGACCAGATCGCCTCACTCGGCTTGCTCATCGGCGACACCGTCCGGGTCGAGCGCGGCGGCGATGTCATCCCCAAGGTCGTCTCCGTTCTCCCCGACAAGCCCCGAGGCACCCGC
This sequence comes from uncultured Acidobacteriaceae bacterium, assembly GCA_964247255.1. Taxonomy (GTDB): domain Bacteria; phylum Acidobacteriota; class Terriglobia; order Terriglobales; family Acidobacteriaceae; genus EB88. The sequence continues at coordinate 1,889 of CAXTTW010000317.1, read as the reverse complement.
GCCTTCGCTTTCCCGGACTGCTGCCCCGTCTGCGGAGCCGAGATCAAGCGCTCCGAGGGCGAAGCCGACCACCGCTGCGTCAATGCCACCTGCCCGGCCCGGGTTGCGGGCTCGCTGCTTCACTTCGCCTCGCGCGGCGTCATGAATATCGAAGGCCTCGGCGAAGCCCTGGTGGCCCAGCTGCTCGAGCACAAGCTCGTCCACTCGGTCGCCGATATCTACGGGCTTACCGAGGCTCAGCTGCTCGGGCTCGAACGCATCGGCAAGAAAACCGCCGACGCCTTGCTCGCGGAAATCGCGAAATCCCGCTCCGCCCCGCTTCACCGCGTGCTCTTCGGCCTGGGCATCCGCTTCGTCGGCGAGCGCACCGCCGAGCTGCTTGCCGGGCACTTCGGCTCGCTCGACGCTCTGATGGCCGCCACGCGGGAGCAGCTCGAAGAGGTCGACGAGGTCGGCCCGCGTGTCGCCGCCAGCATCCAGGAGTTCTTTTCCGAAGCTTCCAACCGCGCCCTCGTCGCGGACCTGGCCAAGGCCGGCCTCACTCTCATGGCTGCCATGCGCGCCCGCTCTACGGAGCTCGCGGGGCTCACCTTCGTCCTCACCGGCACCCTGCCTACCCTCACCCGCGAGGAAGCTAAGGAGAAGATCGAAGCCGCCGGCGGCAAGGTTTCGAGTGCCGTCAGCAAGAAAACGAGCTATTTGGTCGCCGGAGAGGAGGCCGGCTCCAAGCTCGAAAAGGCCGAACAGCTCGGCGTTCCCGTCCTCGACGAGGCGGGGCTACTATCTTTACTACGAGGGTAAGGTAAGCTGTATCAGCCTCACAGTATTTTGTTCGGCAATGTTTAGCCAAGCTACCGGAAACCAGAAACCGCGCTCGCGGCTGCTGTTACAAGCCCATGAAAGTCGTCGGCTATCTCAACGAAGGAGACATAGCTGGGCCGCCCAGGTCCCTCGTCGGCATAGTTGATTGAGACATCTCCTTGCCCTGGCGCGAACGGGACTAGTTCCGCCCTGAGCGCTTCTGCTGCAGATCGATAGTTTTCATAATAATACTTAGTTTCTGCATCATTGATCTTCAGCTCACGCCAATTTAGCTCTCTGTTATCGCTTGCTAGTAGCTCTGCCCTGTCACCCTGACTTGCTGTCGCGTATAGCGTGCTATTTTGACGCGCATTGAGCTCCGCGTGAAGCTTGTCATATTGCAAGTTCCAATCCCTTTTCAGACCCTGAAGCTTGCCGCCGAGAAGCTGCGCCCTCTCAAATAGCGATGACTGCTTGGTTGCTGCTTGTCCAACTCCTTGCATTTTAAGCTCCCTTGACAATCGACTACTTCCAGTCACGATAGCCTGGGCCTGCGACGCTAATTGGGAGACTAACTCAGACTTAATCACAGCAGGAAATTTTTGGACGACTTCGTTCATTGCATGCAGCTGAAGATTGCTGTCCGCTACACGCCTGCTATCAGCCTCCGCGCGAGCACCATCATCTCGTGCTCGGCTACTTTGCTCCCGAGTCAGTAGACATCCTGTGAGCACAAAACCAGAGAAAAATCCGAGTCGAAGCCGCTTACCTTTGTCGGCTGGACGCATAGTGAATTCAAAGCCCAAGGCTGCTATAACAACATTGACTACGTAAGCGAAGATAGTCAAGCCCGAATCGCCAACCCAGCTCAAAAGATGGTGCATGGATTCTCCTTGAATACCTACTATTGAAAGCGCAAATGGTCAACCGCCGAAAGACTTGTGCTGGTAGCACCTACACACGACTTGTCGAGCAATTTAGGGCAACTTTGCTCTTTGACTCCAAAGAACTTCACTGCCGAGGCGCGAAATATCCCGTCCTCGACCGCACCTGATACTTCCTGTCCAGGCAAAACAGATAGATCGTGC
>CAXTTW010000316.1:0-3482 GCA_964247255.1 uncultured Acidobacteriaceae bacterium | reverse complement strand
CCTTGCCCCTCGGCGGCGGCACGCAGACGGTGAGCCCGTCCGCGACCACGACCTACACCGCCGCGGTCACCGGACAGCGCGGGCGCGCCGCGTCCGCCAGCGCCACCGTCGCGGTCACGCAGGCCGAGCAGGCGAACAGCAAGCGGATCGACCACGTGGTTTTCATGCTCCAGGAGAATCACAGCTTCGACAACTACTTCGGCATGCTCAACCTGTACCGGGCCGCGCGGGGCTTCAACGTAGGCGACGATGGGGCGACCTACACGGTCGACGGCATCGACGACAAGCTCGCGACGATCCGCAATCCGGACGATGAGGGCGACTCGTTCGCGCCGTTCAAGCTCACCAGCACCTGCGTGGCCGACATGACCTCCTCGTGGCTCGAAAGCTACGGCGACGTGTACCGCTGGCAATTCACACCCGACCGTCCCATCCTGATGGACGGCTTCGTGCACACAGCCGAGGGCTTCGCGAACTTCTGCGCCGCGAACCCGAACAGCTGCGCGGGCACTTTCAGCAAGTCGAACCAAACCGGCCGGCGCGCCATGGGCTACTACGACGAAGAGACGCTGAACTACTACTACTACATGGCTTCGCAGTTCGCCGTGGCCGACCGCTGGTTCACGCCCGTTTCCAGCAAGAGCACGCCGAACCGCATCGCGACCTACACCGGCGGCACGACGGAAGGGCTGGCGTTCGATCCATTCCGCGACGACGGCGTGACCAACCAGCTCGGTATGGAGACCATTTTTAAGAAGCTCGACACGGCGGGCGTCTCCTGGAAGATCTACTACACCGTCACCAACGGCGGCTGCCAGGATGCAGACGACTGCCCAGCCAACGTAAACGCCCGCTACCCGGCGACCACCTTCGCCGATTTCCAGGATTCGTACAAGTACCTCAACGTTCCGGCGCAGGCGGGGGTGTGCGCGGCACCGACCGTCGGCTCCAGCGCGGTCGGCGACACGTCGAACTCCTTCTGCATCGACCCAAACCACATCGCGCCGCTTGCGCAATACTTCACCGACGCGGCCGACGGCACGCTGCCCCAGTTCGCCTATATCGAAGCCGGATATGGCAGGAACGATGAGCACCCAGGCTCCGGCCAGTCCGTGCTGAACGGCCAGGCGCAGGTTGCCAGGATCGTTAATGGGCTGATGACCAGTCCTTCCTGGAAGGATTCGGTGTTTTTCCTGGCCTACGACGAGGCGGGCGGCCCCTACGACCACGTGCCGCCGGTGCCGGGCCACTCCAACGACTACACGACCCTCCCGGCCTCGGAGTTTCCGCCGATCGACTCGATCGCGGTGAACGCGGACAGCTTCAACCCGTGCCCGCGCATTGCCAAAAGCCTGCACTGCGATCTGCCGCCGGGTAGCCCGGGAACAGACCCGGCCGACGCAGCCGCGAAAACGGGTTTTGCCGCCCAGATCGGCTTCCGCGTGCCGAACCTGATCGTTTCCCCCTTTACCCGCAAGCACTACGTCGGCCACACCCCCATGGACCACACGGCGGTGCTGCGCTTCGTGGAGAACCGCTTTCTCGGCGCTGAAGCGCACCTGACCGCGCGCGATGCAGCCCAGCCGGACCTGCTGGACTTCTTCGACTTCACCCGCGCACCGTGGGCGACGCCGCCGACCCCGCCCGCGCCGCTGAGCGACCCGAGCGGGTCCACCTGCCACGCGGACAGCTTCGCGCCGTAGCGGCGCTCATCCATTCGAGAACTCCTGAAGCCCCCGGAGGAGACCCGCGAGAATTGCCGAAGCTGCAGAAGTTGTGAATGAGGCCGCTTCTAGGGGTTTACCGCCGCTGCACGGAGCCGGCCGTGTAGCCGGTTCCGTTGAAGCTCGCGGTGACCGTAACCTGCGCGCCCTCCCTGAGATCCGCGGGTCCGGGAAATGCGCCGGGCGCGAACGTGAGCGCGTAGGACGTGTCGTCGAGCGGCGCGGAAACAGTCATGCGTCCCGCGGGAATGTCGAGCGCGACGAGCTCCCCATTGAAGGTGAAGGCCGTGCCTGGATGCGCCAGGATCGTCACGCGCGTCGCCTCTGTCTGCGCCCCTGTTCCCGGTGCGAAGGCAGCCTTCACCAGGTCGCCCCTGCCCAGGCTCTCCCCGCCTAAGGCGGCCTGTTTGCCGGCCGTGATCTCCGTAGCCCTCGTGATACGCAGAGTGACCGGCGCGCCCGTTTCCCGGCAGAACACCTGGAGGACGCCGCCGGCCGCGTCGAACGCCTGCACCTGCCCCGAGCAGTCGCCTTCCGGCGTGGCGGACAGAATATGGATCTTGAGCGCGAACACCGCGGTGCCGTCCAGGGTCGTTTCCACCGAGGCGCGCTCCTCGGGCCGCATGGAGGCAAGCGGCGCGCGCACGCCGTCCCGGTACAACTCCGTGCGGGCATCGTAGAGCACTTTCAACGGCTTGGCACCGTAAATTTCGAGGCTGAATTGATCCCGGACCGGATCGAGGCGTCCGACTCGTCCGCCGATCACGGTCGCCCTGCCCTTGGGCGCAGTCGGAAGCGCTTGCCGGGGAGCCGGCGCTTCCTGGGCGCAGGCGGAGCCGCACAGGATCAGGAGCGCGGCCGCGGCACGTGAACATCTCCGGCGAAGTATGTTTTCTACCCTCATATCCTGACCCGCTTTGCTCCAGTCCCTGCCTTACCCTCTCTTCAACCCGGCGCGCTGGACGTATACTACGGCAGCGCGGACGCTTGCGCGGGAGCTCGATGCTGCAGACAGTACCAAAGTCACGGCTGCTGATGGCCGCCCTGCTCTGCCTGCCGGTCGTGGCGGGCGCGGCGAGCCTGCGGGACAAGGAGCTGCGCATCACGGTTCCGCGATGGAGCCGGCTAACACCCGTGCAGCAGCTCAACCGCGAAGGGGTCGAGGCCGCCCGCAAGCACCAGGTGGAAAAGGCGCGGGCGCTGTTCTTCAAGGCTTACCTTTACGATCCAGCGGACCCATTCACCCTGAACAACCTGGGCTACGCCGCCGAGCTGGCGGGCGATGCCGAGCGGGCGAACAAGTTCTATGCCCTGGCCGAAAAGCAGACCTGCGACGCGGTGATCGAGCTGAGCAGTCTGGACCAGCTCAAGGGTAAGCCCATGCTCTACGCGCTTCAGGACCTCAAGGACGCACCCCTGCGGCTCAACCGCCTGAACGTCCAGGCGATTGAGCTGCTGGGCGCGGACCGGGCGTTTGAAGCCGCGCGGCTCCTGGACCGGGCACTGGCGCTCGACCCCGCCAACCCATTCACGCTCAACAATCTCGGGGTTGTCGACGAGCTGACCGGCGACCTCGAAGGCGCCCTGCGCCACTATGGCGCAGCCGCCGCGTCCCCGTCCGCGGCCGTGGTGATCGTTTCCCCGGGGAAGACCTGGCGCGGCAAGCCCGTGCGCGAGCTCGCGGCGGAAAGCCGGAAGCGCGTCGAAGCGCGCCTCGCGGATCAAGGCCCGGCGAAGGCGAGGGCCGCGATGCTGGCG
>CAXTTW010000315.1:0-3535 GCA_964247255.1 uncultured Acidobacteriaceae bacterium | reverse complement strand
GCTGGTCACCGCGCAAGCGATGTAAAAGCCAACGCCCCCCCACGGGCCGCGCCCCCCCCGCGTCGGGCGGCCGCAAGCCGCCTTTAGTTCCGCACGTCGTACCGGTCGAGCATCATCACCTTGTTCCAGACCTTGACGAAGTCCTTCACGAAGCGCGCGTGCCCGTCGCTGGCGGCGTACACCTCGCACACCGAGCGCAGCTGCGGGTTCGCACCCAGGATCAAGTCGCAGCGGGTTGCCTGGTACTTGGTCCGGCCCGTCGCGCGGTCCTGCATGGAGAAGCTCATGCCCTTCTCGTCGTCTTTCTTCCACTCGAGGTCCGTGCTGGTGATCGCGGTGAAGAAGTCATTCGAAAGCACGCCGGGGCGGTCCGTGAAGACGCCGCGGCTCGAGCCGTCGTAGTTGCCGCCCAGCACGCGCAGCCCACCGGTCAGCACCACCCACTCGGGCGCGGTGAGTGCCAACAGGTTTGCCTTGTCGAGGAACATCTCCTCGGGCGAGACCCGTCCGAGCGAAATCTCCTCGAAGTTTCCGGCCACGTAGTTGCGGAAGCCGTCGACCACCGGACGCAGCCACTGGAAGCTGCCGATGTCGGTCAGCTCCTGGGTTGTATCCGCGCGCCCCGGAGTGAAGGGAACGGGCGTCGGAACGCCGGCGTCGGCCGCGGCCTTCTCGACCGCCGCGCAGCCGCCGAGCACGATCATGTCGGCGAGCGAGATCCGCTTACCGCTGCCGTTCTGGCCGCTGTTGAAGTTCGCCGTCAGCGCCTTCAGCTTTTCGACCACGGGCACGGTGCGCCGGTTCACCTCCCAGTCCTTCTGCGGCGCAAGGGCCAGGCGGCCGCCATTCGCGCCGCCGCGCTTGTCGCTGTGCCGGTACGAGCTGGCCGCTGAAAACGCGGTGTAGACCAGGTCCGATACCGAAAGACCCGAGTTGAGGATCGTCTGCTTCAACGAGGTGACCTCGGCCTCGCCGACCGGCTTCCCGCTCAGCGCCGGGATCGGATCCTGCCAGATTAGGCTGTCCTCAATCTTGACCTCGGGCCCGACATACCGCTCCTTGGGGCCCATGTCGCGGTGCGTCAGCTTGTACCAGGCTTTCGAGAAAGCGAGCGTGAAGTAGTCGAAGTCCGACAAAAACTTCTCGCACACCTTGCGGTATTCCGGGTCGGTCTTCAGAGCGATGTCGGTCGTCATCATCATCAGCGGGTTCATCTTGCCCGGGATGTGCGCGTCCGGCGTCCTGGGCGCGTCGGGGTCGGTCGGGGTCCATTGCAGGGCACCGGCCGGGCTCCTGGTCTGCTGCCACTCGTACTTGAAGAGGTTGGTGAGGTAGTCGTTGTCCCACTGCGTCGGGTTGGGCGTCCAGCTGCCCTCGATGCCGTTGGTCATCGTGAACTCGGAGTGGCCGGTGCCCTCGGGGTTGTGCCAGCCCAGGCCCATCGCCTCGATCGGCGCGATCTCGGGCGGCGCGCCGATGCGCTTGGCCTCAACCATGCCGTGGCTCTTGCCGAAGGCGTGGCCGCCGGCGATCAGCGCCACCGTCTCTTCGTCGTTCATCGCCATGCGCCCGAAAGTGATGCGGATGTCGCGCGCCGAACCCATGGGGTCGCCGTTCTGGTAGGGGCCTTCAGGGTTTACGTAGATCAGCGACTGGTGCGAAGCGGCCAGGGGGTTTTCAAGGTCGTAGTCCGCGTCACCGTTCCGGCCGCGCCAGCGCTTGTCGCGCGTCACCATGGAGTCGAAGGAAGCGATGTTTTCGGGATCCCATACCTCGGGACCCCAGTAGGAGCTGTTGTCCGCCTCGTTCGCGTCGCGGCGGCCGCCGGCGAAGCCGTAGGTCGGGAAGCCCATGATCTCAAGCGCGCAGTTGCCGGTCAGGATCATCAGGTCGGCCCAGGAGAGCGCGTTGCCGTACTTCTGCTTGATCGGCCACAGCAGGCGGCGCGACTTGTCGGTGTTGCCGTTGTCCCACCAGCTATTGATCGGGGCGAACCGCTGCATGCCCTGCCCCGCGCCGCCGCGCCCGTCCGCGATGCGGTAGGTGCCGGCCGAGTGCCAGGCCATGCGGATCATCTGCGGGCCATAATTCTGATAGTCCGAGGGCCACCAGCTGACCGAGGTGGTGAGGAACTGCTTGATCTCGCTTTTGAGCTGCGGGAGATCGATCTTGGCGAACTCGGCGGGGTAGTCGAACTCGGGCCCGAGCGAGTCGGCCAAGGGGCTGTTGGTGTGCAGCTGCTCCACACGCAGGCGCGCGGGGTACCAGTTCTCGAGGGTGGGCGGCGTGGTCTGCGCACCGCCGATGCGGTCGCCGCCGAAGGGACATTTGCCCTCGTAGAGGCTCTTGTCCGTGGCTTCGGACGGACTCGCGGTGAGTTCTTCCAGTGGCTTCATAGGTGTTCTCGCCTTCCTTGTTCGATAATGATTATCACACGCTTGTATTTCTCTGATCCAAATAGTCTTAGCTTAATAAGATACATAGGGGAGTAGCTTAGAGGCTGGATTCTTTCGGTCACGCTGCGGTCAGGCCTGTCGAACGGCTTTCCTCTTTGGATACACCCATCGCACGGCCGTTGCGACACTCCTGAAAATCTTCTGGAGGCTCATGCGGAAGAAAGCTCGGCTCGCACAGCGGCGAGCGCCGGCTGGCGAGCTATCGTTGCCCTGAAAACCGGTGTCTGGCGTCCGCAACTGCGAGCATCAGGCGATCACCGCCCCGGCAGCCCACGCGGGGCGTGGAGTAAGTCGATGCGCTCCGCCCGGACGCGCACGAACCCGCCGCGGTGCAGAAGGCGACCCGCGACGAGCAGTTCCGCGCTGGGACTCAGGAGAGGCTGCATCTTCAGTAGGAGCCGCGAGGAAACGAGAACAATGGCTATCCCGGTTTCGTCTTCGAGTGAGAGCAGGAAACCGGCACCGAATGAGAGCAGAGCGCGCACCTCCCCCGCTGCACGCACGCGAACCCCGTCGCGCAGCCCGGCCAGCGCCCCGGCCGGCGTTAGGCCCGCTGCGTGGAGAAAGGGTCGATCAGCAGCCGGCGCTTCGGAGGCCTCCAGAGCAAAAACGGCTTGTGGACCGGCCATGTTCGCACGGTGTTGGAGCACGGTGACCGCGGGCAAGGTGGGGGCCATGCCGGATCCCCTTTCGCGTGGGGGGAGAGAGGAGATTCGCCTTTTGTTCGCCTCACTTCTTTAAGGATGCGGCGGCCAGGCGCAATTGTCAAAGCCGAACGCAGGCTCGGTCACGACTCGGGGACGGCTTACCGCGGTTACGGGCGGAGCGACTCCGCCTTTTTCCTCTCCGCCGCGGCGTCCTTGCCTTGCCGCTCCAGGGCCTGCGCCAGAAGGTTGTGCGCTTCCTGCGAGGAGGGCGCGGCGGCCACGGCGGTTTCGAGTTGCACCTGCGCTTCAGCGGCCTTACCCTCGGCCAGCAGGGCGCGGCCGCTGCGAAGCGCGAACTGGGCCTTTTGGGCGTCGGCCGCTGCCCGGCTCAGGCGCGCCGCTTCCTTGCGCTCCGCGGCTGCTCCCGTAGCG
>CAXTTW010000314.1:0-3535 GCA_964247255.1 uncultured Acidobacteriaceae bacterium | reverse complement strand
ACCGGGCCCGGCTGCCATGGGCCGGGCAGGGCCTCCGCCGCGAGCCCCGCGCCGGCCGTGCCAAGGAACTGTCTCCGCGTCCACCTCACCACTGGAGTATGGGCATTTGGGGTCCGCCGCCGCAAGCGGTTTCGCGGTACCCTGCCCGTATGACTCGGTCCGTCCTCTGCCTCCTGCTGCTCGCCGCGGCGCTCGCGCACGCCCAGACCCCGCCGCGGCTGCTGTTCCAGACCGACCACGCCTGGTCGCCGCGCACCAACATCAATGCCGACACAGTGATGGTCTACGGCCTGGACGAGACCACGGCCGCGCGCATCGCGTCCTGGCGGCAGCACGGCTACCGCGTCACCGTGATGACGGGCGTGGCCTGGGGCCGCTACGGGGCCTATCTGCGGGGCGAGTTCGACGGAAAGCAGCACTGGGACGAAACGCAGCAGGAGCGGTCCGGCAAGCTGATCCTGCACGGCGGGCGCGAGGTGCCCTACGTGTCACCCAGCCTGGCCTACGGGCGGTTCCTGGCGCAGGGCGCGGAGAAGGCGATCGATGCCGGGGCCGAGGCGATCTACCTGGAAGAGCCGGAGTTTTGGGCGCGCGCCGGGTGGAGCGAAAGCTTCAAACGCGAGTGGCAAAGCTACTACCATGAGCCCTGGCAGGCCCCGGACTCTTCCCCAAACGCGCAGTACCGGGCCTCGAAGCTGAAGTATTTCCTGTACCGTCGGGCGCTGGCGCAGGTCTTCGACGCGGTTAGGAAGTACGGCACGGCAAAAGGTAAGTCGATTCCCTGCTACGTCGCCACGCACTCGCTGATCAATTACGCCCAATGGTCGATCGTCAGCCCGGAGTCCTCGCTGCTCGGCGTCGGAGCGGACGGCTATGTGGCGCAGGTATGGACGGGCACCGCGCGCGAGCCCAATGTGTACGAAGGGGTAAGGAAAGAGCGTACCTTTGAGACGGCATTTCTCGAGTATGGAGCGCTCCAGAACATAGCCCGCTCCTCGGGCAAGCCTATCTGGTACCTCAACGATCCGATCGAGGACAACCCCCGCCATTCCTGGGCCGACTACAAGCTGAACTGGGAGAGCACCCTGGTCGCCTCCCTTTTGCAGCCCTCGGTGGCTCGGTACGAGGTGCTGCCCTGGCCCGACCGCATCTTCGGGCTCGACTCGACCCGGCCCGCGACCGAGCCGTCCGAGAGCGACCCGAACCCGGCGAGGACCGTGATCCCCAAGTCGTACGAGACCGAACTGCAGACTGTGTTTCACGCGCTCGGCGAGATGGACCAGCCCGCCGCCGCGACGCGCTGGGAGGCCGCGGGCTCGCAGGGTATCGGCGTGCTGGTTTCCGACACGCTGATGTTTCAGCGCGCGGCTCCTCTGCCGTCCGACCCCAACCTGGGCAACTTCTACGGGCTGGCGCTACCGCTGGTTTTGCATGGGCTGCCGATCGAGCCTGTCCAGATCGAAAGCGCTTACGGTAAGTCGGCCGCGCCGAGCTTTCTCGACCGTTACAAGATACTTGTGCTGACCTACGAAGGGCAGAAGCCTCCCTCGCCCGAGTTTCACGCCGCACTCGCTAAGTGGGTGAAGGACGGCGGCGCGTTGATCGTCATCGACGACGACAAAGACCCGTACAACCAGGCGAGCGACTGGTGGAACTCCAGCGCGAACCATTTTAAGACGCCCAGGGAGCACTTATTCCGAATCCTTGGCGTCCCGTCCGGCGCGAACGGCCTGCATCCCGCCGGCAAGGGCTTCGTGCTGTACGCGCCCGCCAGCCCATCCGCGCTGAGTCAGGACAGAACCGGCGGCGACCAGGTGCTGGGCCTGCTACAAACAGCCGCCGGGGCTGTCCACATGCCCGTGCGCGAATCCGGGGCGCTGGTGCTCAGGCGCGGGCCGTACGTGGTCGCGGCGGGGCTGGACGGGGCTTCCGGCGAGGCGGCCACGGTTCGCGGCGACTTGGTTAACCTCTTCGACCCGGAGCTGGCCCGGAGCCCCAGCCTGACCCTGCGGCCGGGGACGCGGGCGTTGCTTCTGGACATCGACATGGTCCGCTCGAACACGCCGAAGGTGCTTGCGGCTTCGGCGAAGATCGAGCACGAGACCGTGGCGGCCGGCGGGCTGCGCTTCGAGGCCGAAGGGATCGAAGGGACGGAGGCTGCTGCCCGAATCCTGGTCGAAAAGCCGGTCCGTGCGGTCACACTCGACGGCAAACCGCTCGACCCCGGCCGGTACCGGGCCGAGGGCCGCACGCTGCTGGTGCGGTTCACCAACACGGCCGCGCCGCAGCGGATCGAGGTGCTGTTCTAGAGCTTGCGCGCCAGCACCAGGGTGATGTCGTCGGGCTGCTCCACCTCGCCGATCCAGGCGTGGAGCGCGCGCATGACCGCCCCGGAGATGGAGGCCAGCGGCTCGTGCCGGTGCACCAGGTCGAGCAGACGCTGCTCGCCGAACTCGCCGAAGGCGTTTTCGGGCTCGGTCACGCCGTCCGAGTAGATCATGACCAGGTCCCCGGGGGTGAGCGTCACGGTGGCCTCCTCGTAGCGCATGCCGCCGAGCAGGCCCACCACGGACCCGCCGCGGTCCAGCCGCTCCACCTGTCCCCCGGCGCGCAGCAGCAGAGGCGGGGGCTGGCCGCCGTTCGCGTAGCACAGCTCCGCCGTGGCGCTGCTGTAGCAGGCCAGGAACAGGGTCGCGGGGTTTTCCGGCTGCGTGCTGGCCAGCAGGTGCCGGTTGAGCAGCGTGAGCAGGCGTGCCGGGGAGGTGAGGCGGAACGGGCTTGCGCCGCTCACCTCGCGGGTGCCTGTCTGGTCGCCGGAGCAAAAAGCGCGCACGGCCGCGTGCAGCGAGGCCATCAGCAACGCGGCGGAAATGCCCTTGCCGCTGATGTCGCCCACCGCGAAGCAAATTTCGCCCGCGCCGGCCTGGAGGAAGTCGTAGTAGTCGCCGGAAACGGTGCGGGCCGGCTTGCATACGCCGTACAGCTCGAAGCGCGGCAGGTGGACCGGGCTTGCCGGAAACAGGTTGTTCTGCACTTCCTGCGCGATGGACAGCTCGTTTTCGAGCCGCTGCTTCTGCTGCTGCTGGGCAAGCAGGTCCACCAGCGAAGCGCTCATCTTGTTAAACGAGGTCGACAGCGCGCCAAGCTGGTCGCGGCGGCGCACGGGAATGCGATGCTCGAAGTGGCCCCGGTCGATCTCGGTGGTGGCCCGGTACAGGTCGGCGACCGACCGGGTAATAGTGCGGCTGAGCCGGATGGCCAGGTACAAGGCCAGCGCCTCAAGCACCGCGAACACAACCGCGATCGCGACCAGCGCCGTCCGCACAATCGCGCCGATGCGGACCGAGGTCGCGAACAGGCGGCTGTAGAGCAGCCCCGCGCGCGAGATGACGCCCACCTGCGCCGGAATGCGCGCCCCGGTTTGCCAGGCCACGCAGGGCATGGGCGCGAGGAATAGGATGGGCGGGTCGATTGGGTAGGGCGTGCTGGGCAGGACACCGCCGGAGACCGGAGCGAACGGGCTGCGGCGGTGTCC
>CAXTTW010000313.1:0-3550 GCA_964247255.1 uncultured Acidobacteriaceae bacterium | reverse complement strand
GGCTTCGCCCGGCGGCCGTTCCACCAGGTGGACACGAGCAGCGCGGGCGGGCCCACCAGGAACAGCGCATAGAGCGGGGCGTAGATGCTGCTGTGGAGGCGCAGGACGCACTCGACGGCGGCGACGGCGACCACCACCGCGCACTGGCCGCGCCGGGAACGGAGGGTGGTTTTGGGGTCGGTAATCATGAAGAAAATGAACAGCTGGTACTCAGGGCCGGTAATTGGGGAAAGCTCGGATAAGAGCGGGTCCCCGGTGAGGAAGTGGCGCAGGACGGCGAACGCCGTGAACGCCGCGACGTAGGTGGCGCAGATGTGGAACCGGCGCAGGCGGTAGATGATAGCCGAGCCCAGCACCCAGATCGCCGCCATGGCCGCCAGGTTGTTTCCCCACTGGATGGACAGGCTGGCAACGGTGTCGGCGGCGAGGAAGAGTACCACGCAAATGGCGAAGTTGGAGGGGTTGAACAGGTGTCGGTTGCGGTAGCGCACCACGTATTTGGAGCTGATCGCGATGAGCGCGGCCAGCACGTAGGGCCACACGGCGGGCGAGCGCAGGAGAATGCCGATGGAGATGCCGCTGATATACGCGCTCGCGACGTTGGGCCACTTGCCCAGCATCACCTTGCCGAGCACGAGCTCGGTCCCGATGGCGACGGCGATGGCGAGCGCGGTGCGGGTCCAGCTTTCGAGGATGCCGAAGGAGACGTTGCCGATGATCAGGATGAGCGTGATGAAAATGGGGGGTACGAAGCGGTTCTCAAACGAGAACCACCGCCGCCATGGGTGCGGTGTGCCGGCTGCCGGGGCTAACGGGATCGCATATCCGCTCATTGGGGTTCCTTGACGACGTTGAGGCGGCCCACCTGCGGTTCGGGCAGCGACTGAATCGTACCAGAGGGCCACTGGATTTGGACACTCTCAATCCGCGGGTTTTGGCCAAGGCCGAAATGGAGGCGGCGGTCGTTTTCGGACGCAAAGCCCGAGCCGCCGGAAACGGTCTGGATTTGCGTCTGTCCGTTCCACTTGAGTGTTACTTGCGCGCCGATCGCGCTGCGGTTCGACCGGGTGCCTTCAAGCGCGAACTCGACCCACTGGCTGCCGGGGGCGACGGTGTTGCGGTACACAAGCAGCGGCCCCCTCTGGTTGGCGACCACCGCGTCGAGCACCCCTCGGTTCCACAGGTCGGCAAGAACCACGGAGCGTCCGTCGAAGGTGTCGCGCACGCCGACCTCCCGGGCGGCGTCGACGAAGCGGCCCGCGCCGTCGTTGAGCCACACGTGCTTCTGTTGATAGCCGGAGTGGCTGCGGCCGTTGACCGCGGGCCAGTGCGCGGCGTCGGAGATGATGGCCGCATTGCCCCCGGCGACCTTGGCGAAGTCGTACCAGTAGTCGCGTTTGGGGTCGAGCGAAACATAGCCGTCGACTAAGTAAAGATCGAGCGTACCGTCGTTGTTCAAGTCGCCGAACTGCGCCCCGAAGCTCCAGCCGCCCAGCTCGACGCCCAGGTCGCGGGCCATGTTGCGGTAGGTCAGCGACTTCGTTTCCTGCGGAACCCACAGATTGTTTCCCTGGATGAGGACGCCCTCCTCGGAAATGTTCGACACATAGACCGAGTACTTACCCTGATTGAAGACATCGCCGACCGCCACGTTCATGCCGCTCTTGGGCGAGAAGCCGACGCCGGTCTCCGCGCCTGCCTCGTGGAAGCGGCCGTTGCCATCGTTGAGGTAGAGCTCGGAGACGCCGTAATCGTTGGCGATGAACAGGTCGGGGCGGCCCGTACCGCCGAGGTCGGCGGCGGCGGAGGCCAGGGCCCATCGGCGGCTCGCGATTCCGGCCTGCTCGCTGCGCTCCTCAAACCTGCCCCCGCCTAAATTATGAAAAAGGTACTTGCGGCCGCCGTTCTTCGCGTACTCAAACGACTCCGGCATCATGCGGGTATTTTGTAGGTGCCATAGGTCGACCGACTCCGGATAATAACCGCCGAGAAATAGGTCGAGTTTCCCGTCGCCGTCGTAGTCGAACCAGAGGGCGGTGTTGGCGTTGACCCACTTAGGGAAGCTCGGGTCCTCGACGCGGGTGAAGCCTCGGCCCCCGTCGTTGTGGAACAGCTCCGGCCGGCCCCATTTCACCAGGAACAGGTCCTCGTAACCGTCGTTGTCGTAGTCGCCCCAGACCGCGCCCATACTGACGCCGGTGCCGGGGCGGTTCAGGTCGGCCACGCCGAGCTTCGCCGCGACATCCTCGAAGCGGCCGTCGTGGAGGTTGCGGTAAAGGTGGTTCGGCGTGCCGTACGCGCTGTCGGTGGCGTAGATGTCGGGCCAACCGTCGCGGTCGTAATCGATGATGGAGACGGAAGCGCCCATGACGGCGACCTCCGGCATGATGGGGGCGAGCTTCGCGTCGAGCGTCGGGGCGTGATGGGTGAAGCGGATGCCCGCCTCCCGTGAAACCTCCTGGAGGAAAAAGCCGTGGCGAGCCAGGGCGGCCTGCTCGTCAAGCGCGGCCTGCCGGTGGGTGTGGGCGCGCCGGATGACCAGAGGGGTGACAAGCAGGGCGACGAAGAGGACGGCGAGGAGGGTGCGTTTCATCTATTTCGGAGGCTGCAATGCGGCAAGGAAGGGCCGCGCGTCCACCCAGCGGGTCTGCCAGGTAAGCCAGTCCTGCCGGTGCGCCCGGTACTCGGGGTCGTCTTCGAGCCGGCCCGGAGCCGCGGAGTAGCTGCGGCGGGCGTGGAAAGGGTAAGGCAGCACGCCGGCCGACCAGGTCGAGTTGTAGTCGCCGTCCTTGATCCATCCGTCGCCGGCAAGCACGAAATCGCGAACCGTGCCGGGCGGTGGGGGAGCAGGGACGGCGAACAGCAGGGTCATTTCGTCTCCGGCGTTCATGATGACGTAGCGGTCATCGGGGGCTTGTAACAGTTCTCGCACATCGCCGTAGCGGGTGTAAAAGCCGCGCAGGTCGCGCCAGGTCTGGCTTGTGGCCGCAAGCTCCGCGTAAGCGGGCAGCTCCGGGGAGCTCGGGTCGCTCTGGTAGATGGCGGAGTAGCCGCGGGAGTGGAGGTCGGCGGTTTCCGGTTTGAGGGCGTGTATCAGCGGCCGGGTAGAAAGCACGGAAGCCCACTGGATCTGGTCCCAATACACTTCGAGGTTGGTGCGCAGGCGCAGGCGGTGCGGGTCGCCCGGCTTCCACAGGTTTGTGAGTGAAAATAAGCAGATCTTGTTGCGCCCTGCGGGGAAGCCGAGGTTGGGGTCGGCTGTTTTCCAGCCGCCTTTGCCGTCAGGGATCTCCAGGCTGAGCCACTTCGGCTTCGGCCCGCTTCCCTGGGCGAGGGCGACGTTGACCGACGAGTCCGATGGGTGCAGCCAGCCTTTCGCGATCAAGGTCAGGGGCCCGGGCGGGAGCGTGTCCGGCAGGGTCAGCTCAACCCAGTGATCGCGCGTGATGCCTTGGTACTGGCCGCGGCCGAAGGTGTCGAGGTAATGCCCGTCCTGGCTTTGTACCACTGCGGTCACGTCGGTGCCGGTGTCGTCGACGGCGTGGACGAG
>CAXTTW010000312.1:0-3554 GCA_964247255.1 uncultured Acidobacteriaceae bacterium | reverse complement strand
GACCCGGACATGCTGGAGGTGGGCAACGGCGGCATGACCGAGGACGAATACCGCACGCACATGACGTTGTGGGCGCTGCTGGCCGCGCCGTTGATCGCCGGCAACGACCTGGCCCGGATGACCCCGGCGACGCTGGCGGCGCTGCGCAACCGGGAGGTGCTCGCGGTGGACCAGGACTCGCTCGGGCGGCAGGGCGACCGACTTCGTCAGAAGGGGACGGCTGAAATCTGGACCCGCCCGCTCGCGAACGGTGCGCTGGCGGTAGGGTTGTTCAATCGCGGGAGTGCCCCGCAGGCGATCGGCTTCACTTTTGACGAGGTAAGAGCGCCCGCCGGGTCGCGCATCCGCGATCTCTGGTCCGGTACCGACCAGGCGCAAACCGGCGGCAATTACACCGCTTCCGTCCCGGCCCACGGAGCCGTTCTGCTGCGGCTTTCCGGTGACCACGGTACCGTCCAAGTCAATGCAAGATGAACACGG
The DNA here is from genome assembly GCA_964247255.1 of uncultured Acidobacteriaceae bacterium. Classification (GTDB taxonomy): domain Bacteria; phylum Acidobacteriota; class Terriglobia; order Terriglobales; family Acidobacteriaceae; genus EB88. The sequence goes on along the minus strand of CAXTTW010000312.1, from coordinate 3,074 downwards.
CGGGTCCCGTGCGAGTAGAATTGTGCCGAACGCTCCCTGCCGAACCCCAACCCGCCTATGAGTGCTACACAGCTGGAACCCGCGCAAATCGCCTCTGCCGCAACCCGTGAGCCTGTCTTCAACGTGTTTCGCCGCTGGGGTTACCTCCAGGCGCAGCTCGACCCGCTAGGCCAGGAGTTGGCCCCGCTGCCGCTGGCCGACGACCTGCCCGCGGGCGCGCGGAACGAGGACATCGCCGAAGCCAAAAAGGTGTACTGCGGCACGGTCGGCGCGGAGTTCATGCACATCCCGGACCGTGCGCGGCGTGAGTGGATCGCGGCCCGCCTGGAGCAGACGCCCCGCAAACTCGCAAAGGACGAACAGCGCGGCGTGCTGTCGAAGCTGATCCGTGCCGACCTTTTCGAGCAGGTCATCCAGTCCCGCTACCTGGGCACCAAGCGTTTCTCACTTGAGGGTGTTACGGCTCTGATCCCATTTTTAGACGAGCTGTTCCAGCGCGGTGCCGAGCTGGGCGCGAGCAAGGTGATGATGGGCATGAGCCACCGCGGCCGGCTTTCGGTCATGGTCAACACCTTCCGCAAGCCCGCGGCCGACATCTTCTCGAAGTTCGAGGACGTAAACCCGCGCTCGTTCCTGGGCGGCGGCGACGTGAAATATCATGTGGGCGCAACGGGCGAGTACCCGACCCGGTCCGGCAAGACATTGTCGCTCCATCTTGTCTCCAACCCCAGCCACCTGGAAGCAGTGAACCCGGTCGCGATGGGCCGCGCGCGCGCCAAGCAAACCCGTCTCGGCGAGGACGGCGCGAGGAAGGTTCTTCCGGTGCTGGTTCACGGCGACGCGGCTTTCGCCGGGCAGGGCATCACCGCGGAAACCCTGAACCTGAGCGGCATCCACGGCTATTCCGTGGGTGGCACCGTGCATATTCTGGTCAACAACCTGATCGGCTTTACCGCGGAAACCAGCGAGGCCGTCGCTTCGCGCTTCGCTTCCGACGCCGCCAAACGCCTGCCCATCCCGGTCTTCCACGTCAACGCCGAGGATCCCGATGCCGTGCTCCGCGTGGCCGCCCTGGCCGCCGAGTACCGCTATGCTTTCGGGTCCGACGTGGTGGTCGACCTGATCGGCTACCGGCGCCACGGCCACTCCGAGGTCGACGACCCCACCATTACCCAGCCCCTGCGCTACGCCCGTATCAAGAGCCACCCGACTTTGTCGGAGCTGTACGCGAAGCGCATCGGCGTGGACGCATCGGCGGAGATCCAGGCGATCCAGCACGAGCTCACCGAAGCCCAGCGGGCGGCCACGGAGATCCAGAAAGTCGCCGTGCTGGCAACCCTGCCCGAGTACTGGGGGCCCTTCAAGGGCGGCCCGTACAAGGCGGAATACGAACGTGAAACCGGCCTGGCAAGCGCGGAGGTCACCCGCCTGGGCCGGCTGCTGTGCGAGTACCCCGCCGGCTTCAACATTCACCCCAAGCTCAAAAAGCTGCTGGAACAGCGCGCGGAGATGGCCGACGGGCAGCGCCCGTTCGACTATGGCATGGCCGAAGCGGTAGCGCTGGCCTCGCTGCTGGAGCGCGGAACCGCCGTGCGCCTGAGCGGGCAGGACTCCGAGCGCGGCACCTTCAACCATCGCCACTCGGTGCTGATCGACACGGAAACCGAGCGGACCTGGACCCCGCTCGAGCACGTCGCCGAGGACCAGGCCCGGTTCGAGGTGTACAACTCCGCGCTCAGCGAGGCCGGCGTGCTCGGCTTCGAGTACGGCTACAGCCGCGATTACCCGGAAACGCTGGTGCTGTGGGAGGCTCAGTTCGGCGACTTCGCGAACGGCGCGCAGATCGTTATCGACCAGTTCATCTCGTCCGGCGAGGACAAGTGGGGGCTGCTCGCGCACGTCACCCTCCTGCTGCCGCACGGCTACGAGGGGCAGGGGCCGGAGCACTCGAGCGCGCGCATGGAGCGCTACCTTCAGCTCGCCGCGCACGACAACATGCAGATCGCGCAGCCCTCGACCGCCGCGCAGTACTTCCACCTGCTGCGCCGGCAAATGCTGCGTCCGTGGCGCAAGCCCCTGATCGTCTTCACGCCGAAAAGCATGCTCCGCCACCCGGACGCGCTCTCGACGATCGAGGACCTGGGCCGCCCGTCGTTCCGGAACGTACTGCCGGACTCGACCGCGGAGAACGCGAAACGGCTTCTGCTCTGCACCGGCAAGATCGGCCATGACCTCCGGGTCGAGCGCGAGAAGCGGGGCATCAAAAACGTCGCGATCGTGATGCTGGAGCAGCTCTACCCATGGCCTGAAGCCGAGCTCCTCGCCGCCTTCGAGCAGCACCCTTCGGCGCACGAGATCGTTTGGGTGCAGGAGGAGCCGGAAAACATGGGCGCGCTTTCCTTCGTGATGCCCCGTCTCCGCAGGCTCGTCCGCGACGGCCGCTCGGTGCTCTCGATCAAGCGCTCCGCCGCGGCCAGCCCAGCTACCGGCTCGGCCAAGGCGCACGAGATGGAGCAGCGGACGCTGGTGGACTTGGCGCTGACGGTCGGGGAGTAGGGTGGGTCAGGCCTTCCAGGGGTTCACGATGGTGAGATCGAACCCCTCGAAGTCGCGGACGTCGCGCGTCACCATCGTGAGACCGTGGACGGAGGCCGTCGCGGCGAGCAGGGTGTCCATTTCAGCCCGGTCACGATCTCTTTGAAACCAAGCCCAGCGTTCCGCGATCGAGGAAGTGACATCCAGAATCCTCGTTCGGTACTCGGCCTCGATACCGTCAACCCATCTAGCTAAGTTGTCGGGCAGATTCGGGTTCCGAAACGCCCGTCTGTAGACTCCTTTTCGTAGTTCCGCCAACGTCAGCACGCTCAGGAATAAAACGTTCGGGTTCGTCGAGTTCAGAAACTGTAGAACCGGCGCGGATGGTCGAGGCTTGATGATTTCAGAAATGACGTTAGCGTCGAGAAGAAACGCCATCTACTCAGATTCCACCTCGTCGAATATGCGATCGAGTTCCTCTTGGCGCTTACGGCCCAGTTCTCGGCTCACGATTCTGTTCTCTTCCAGCATCTCCGCGA
>CAXTTW010000311.1:0-3598 GCA_964247255.1 uncultured Acidobacteriaceae bacterium | reverse complement strand
AGTAATACTCCTGCCGCGATCCGAGGCAGAAGAAGCCGAGGACCAGCCCGGCCCAGAGCAGGAGCAGGAGCGTTCCATCGCGGCCGGGGAGCGCTTTGCGGAAGGCCGCGACGAGCGCGCCGGGCAAGAAGGCGGCCCAGGGCGCGAGCCACAGCGCGGCGAGCGCCAGGAAGAGCGGGATGGGCACCTGGCCGTAGTCGTGCGGGAAGCGCTTGCCGACGAAGCGCAGGATGTGCTCGTTAACCACGTAGAACCAGAACCAGCCGCGCGCGGGGGTGCCTGGGATCGCCGGGTTGCGCAGGGCTACCAGCACGTGCCATGGCGCGGCAAGCGCCAGGAAAACCAGGGACGAAGTGACGAGGGGCAGGTGCCGGAGGGAGCGCAGGCGGCGAGTGCAGAGCAGGTGAAGCAGGACCAGGCCTAGAGGAAAGACGAGACCGATGAGGCCCTTGGTGAGCAGGTTGAGGGCGAGCACGGCCGCGAAGGCGCAGCAGGCGAGGCGCAGGGCGGTGCGGTCCACGATGGGCTCGTCGAGCAGCGCCAAGGCGCGCAGGTACAGGTGCGCCGCCAAGGTCATCCACAAGGCCAGCAGCACGTCCGGGATGGCGAAGCGGGTGAACAGGTAGGGGCCCAGAGAGGTCGCGGTGATAAGCGCGGACAGCAGCCCGGCGGTGCGGCCCCACAAGCGCGCGCCCAGTCCGTACACGGCCGCGAACAGCGCCAGAGTGAGTAGTGCCAGAGGGAGACGGGCGGCCCAGTCGTGCACGCCGAAGACCCGCATGGACCCCGCCATGAGCCAGTACATGAGCGGCGGCTTGTCAAAAAAGCGGATGCCGTCGACGTAGGGTGTGATGAAGTCGCGGCGCGCCAGCATCTCGCGGGCACATTCGGTGTAAACCGAGTCAACGTCGTCGAGCAGGCCGGGGGAGAACAGGCCGCGCACCTCGAGCAGCAGCCACGCCGCGAGCGTCCCGAGCAGCAGGAGAAGATGCTGGAACCCGCGAGCCGGCGGCGCGGACGGCTCCAGCCGGGTGGATGCGACGAGTTTGGTCGTGGGCAGGGTGGCGATAGAAAAGCTCCAAGGCGGGCGGTACGGAATCAGAATGGCAGAGGTACCTAAATCTTAAGGCAATAAGCCTTGAAGTGGAAGCAGGCTGCTCACGTCTTGTTCATTTGACACAAGAGAAGTGTTAGCTGGACAACGTACGGAAAGACATTCGAGACTGGGCGATTGGGTTGGTGCACCACCTAGGGTTACCTTGAGGAGCGCGGCCACGAAGGATAGGCTTGTCTCGCGCCGGGTAAGAGCAGGTTGTTTGCTTCGCTCAGAGGTACCCTTGCGGGAAAAGAAGTCGCATTCTCAGGGCAGAGCCCGCTTTAAACCCGGAGCCTCAGCGCGCCTTTACCCCGTCGAGCGCGAGGTTGAGCGCCAGCACGTTGACCCGCGGCTCGCCCAGCAGCCCGAGCTGGCGGCCGGTGATGTGCTCCCGCACTAGCGCCTCGACGGCGGGCTGGCTCATCTTGCGCTCGCGCGCGATGCGCGGAATCTGGTACATCGCCGCCGCCGGGGTGATGTCCGGGTCCAGGCCGGAGCCGGATGCCGTGACCAGGTCCACCGGAACCGGGCTGCCGTCGTCCTCGGCCTTGACGCTCGCGTCCACGCGGTCGACCAGGGCCTTGTTGGTGGGCCCGTAGTTGGAGCCGGAGGAGGCACCGGCATCGTAGCCCGTACCGGCGGCGGAAGGCCGCGAGTGGAAGTAGCCGGGCCCGGTAAAGGGCTGACCCAGGAGCCCGGAGCCGACCACCTCGCCGTTGCGCATGACGAGCTGGCCGTCGGCTTTGTTCTTCATGGTGAGCTGCGCCGCCGCGGTGATGGCCAGGGGATAGACGAGGCCCAGCAGGACGGTCGTGACCAGGCAGTATAAGACGGCGATGCGGAGATTTTTCATGGGGGTTCCTATGCCAGGTGGAGGGCGACCAATAGGAGGTCGAGCAGCTTGATCCCGACAAACGGGATAATGATGCCGCCCAGGCCGTAGATGAGCAGGTTGCGCTGGAGCAGGGCGGCGGCCGAAACCGGCCGGTACGCCACGCCGCGCAGCGCCAGCGGAATCAGGCCCACGATGATCAGCGCATTGAAGATGACCGCCGACAGCACCGCCGACTGCGCATTGTGCAGGCGCATGATGTTGAGCGACTGGAGCACCGGGAAGACCCCGGCGAACATGGCGGGGATGATGGCGAAGTATTTGGCCACGTCGTTCGAGATGGAAAAGGTGGTGAGCGCGCCGCGGGTCATCAAGAGCTGCTTGCCGATGGCGACGATCTCGATCAGCTTGGTCGGGTTGGAGTCGAGGTCGACCATGTTGCCGGCCTCCTTGGCGGCCTGGGTGCCGGAGTTCATGGCGACGCCGACGTCGGCCTGCGCCAGCGCGGGGGCGTCGTTGGTGCCGTCGCCGGTCATGGCGACCAGCTTGCCCTCAGCCTGCTCGCGCTTGATCAGGTCCATCTTGTCTTTCGGCTTGGCTTCGGCCAGGAAGTCGTCGACACCGGCCTCGCGCGCGATCGCCGCCGCGGTGAGCGGGTTGTCGCCGGTGATCATGACGGTGCGGATGCCCATGGCGCGCAGCTGGTCGAACCGCTCGCGCATGCCACCCTTGACCACGTCCTTGAGGTAGATCACGCCGAGGGTCTTGCCGTTTTCAGCGACCACCAGCGGTGTGCCACCCTTGCGGGCGATCTCCTCGACCGAGCCCCGGACGGCGGACGGGAGCTGCGCGCCATGCTCCTGAAGAAAGTTGGCGATCGCATCGACCGAGCCCTTGCGGATGGAGCGTCCGTCGACCTCGATGCCGCTCATGCGCGTTTGGGCGGAGAAGGGGATGAACTCGGCGTTGAGCTCGGCCAGCGGCCGGCCGCGCAGGTTGTGCTTTTCCTTGGCGAGCACCACGATCGACCGGCCCTCGGGCGTTTCGTCGGGCAGGGACGAGAGCTGCGCCGCGTCGGCCAGCTGCTCCGGGGTGACGCCGGGGGCGGGCACGAACTCCGCCGCCTGCCGGTTGCCGAGCGTGATGGTGCCGGTCTTGTCGAGCAGCAGGGTGTTGACGTCGCCCGCCGCCTCGACCGCGCGGCCGGAGGTGGCGAGGACGTTGTGCTGGACCAGCCGGTCCATGCCCGCGATGCCGATGGCCGAAAGCAGCCCGCCGATGGTGGTCGGGATGAGGCAGACCAGCAGCGAGACCAGGATGAACACCGTCTGCGGCGCGCCGGAGTAGATGCCGAAGGGCTGGAGCGTGACCACGGCGAGCAAAAAAATAATGGTGAGGCCGGCGAGCAGGATGTTGAGGGCGATTTCGTTCGGGGTCTTCTGCCTTGATGCGCCTTCGACCAGCGCGATCATGCGGTCGAGAAAGCTTTCGCCGGGGTTGGACGTGATGCGGATGGTGAGCACGTCGGACAGCACGCGGGTGCCGCCGGTGACGGCGGAGCGGTCCCCGCCGGCCTCGCGGATCACGGGCGCGGACTCGCCGGTGATGGCCGACTCGTCGACCGAGGCGACGCCCTCGATGACTTCGCCGTCGCCGGGGATCATCTGGCC
>CAXTTW010000310.1:0-3612 GCA_964247255.1 uncultured Acidobacteriaceae bacterium | reverse complement strand
GCCCCAAGGACGTCCCGCAGCACGGCAACGTGCACGGCCCGCAGCGCAAGACCAAGGGCGACCCCGCGGCGGGCTTTGCCGCGGCCGAGGTCACGGTCGAGGGCGAGTACTTCACCCAGGTCCAGACCCACTCGGCGCTGGAGACGCACGGCTACGTGGCCGACTGGAAGCCCGAGGAGCTGACCGTGTACGCCTCCACGCAGGGCACGGCCAGCGCGCGCGAGGAATTCGCCGAAATCCTAAAGCTGCCCAAGTCGCAGGTCCGGGTTATCACCGAGTACATGGGCGGCGGCTTCGGCGCGAAGTTCGGCGCGGGCAACGAGGGCGTCGCGGCGGCGTACCTGTCGCAAAAGACGGGCGCGCCGGTCAAGCTGATGCTCGACCGCCGGCAGGAGCACATGGTCTCCAACCGGCCCGACTCGCACCAGAAGCTCAAGATCGGCGCGAAGCGCGACGGCACGCTGACCGGCATCGAGCTGGTCAGCTACGGCACGGCGGGCGTGGGCACGGGCGCGGGCACCGCCGGCCCGGCCACCAATATGTACAAGTGCGACAACATCGCCACCGAGGAGTACGACGTCTTCATCAACGCCGGTCCGGGTAAGGCGTTCCGCGCTCCCGGCCACCCGCAGGGCTGCTTCGCGCTGGAGCAGCTGGTCGACGAGCTCGCGGTCAAGCTCGACATGGACCCCCTCGCTCTGCGCGAAAAGATTGACGAGAGCCCGGCCCGTAAGGCCGAGCGGCAGCTGATCCTCGAAAAGACGAACTGGCGCAACCGCAAGCCGGCCGGGGCGGACAAGGGTCCCATCAAGCGTGGGTCCGGCATCGCGCAATCGGTCTGGTACCGGTTCGTCAACAAGGATTCCTCCTGCGAGGTCCGCGTCTCGCGCGACGGATCGGTGGAGCTGATGTCCTCGGTCCAGGACCTGGGCACCGGCACCAAGACGCTGCTCGCGATCGTGGTGGCCGAAGAGTTCGGCATCCCGCCCGAGCAGATCGTGGTCCGCATCGGCGACACGCGCTATCCGCTCGGCCCGGACTCCGGCGGCTCGGTCACGGCCGGTTCCATTACGCCGGCGGTCCGCAACGCGGCCTACCAGGCGAAGCGGCAGATGTTTGCCGCGGTCGCGCCGAAGCTGGGCGTGGGCGCGGACGACCTTTCAGTCGACCCGAAGGACGGCCGTATTGTGGTGAAGGGCAGCGACAAGGGCTACACCCTGAAGCAGGTCGCGAGCAAGCTGCCGACCGGCGATATCTCCGCCCGCGTCACCCGCGGCCCGGAGTACGCGAAGGAAAAGCTCCAGTACGGCGGCGTGGACTATGTCGAGCTGGCGGTCGACACCGAAACCGGGCGCGTGCACGTTGAGAAGGTCTACGCGGTCCACGACTGCGGCCGGCCCATCAACCCGACCGGCGTCAAGAGCCAGATTACCGGCGGCATCCTCCAGGGCATCTCCTACGCCTTGTTCGAGCAGCGCATCATGGACCCGCAAAAGGGCGTGATGCTCAACGCGAACCTCGAGAATTACAAGATCCTGGGCGCCCGCGAGGTCCCGGAGATCGAGGTCGAGCTTATCGAGAACTACATCGCGCAAAGCTCGACGGACGCGGCCGGCATCGGCGAGTCGGCGGGCATCATCAACCTGGCCGCCGCCATCGGCAACGCATTCTACAACGCCACTGGCGTGCGCATGCGCTCCATCCCCATGACCCCCTCGGCCGTGCTCGCGGCGCTGGGCAAAACCGCCTCCACGGAGGACCTGGCATGAACCGTTTTTCCTATGTCAACTGCGCCACGGTCGAGGAAGCGCTCGACCAGCTCGGGCCCGGCACCACCATCAAGGCCGGCGGCATCGATCTGCTCGACCTAATGAAGGACGGCATCGTCGCCCCGCCGAAGCTCGTGAACATCCGCAACGTGGACGGGCTGCGCGGGATCACGCTCGGCGACGAAGGCCTGCGCATCGGCCCGCTGACCACCCTGAGCGAGATCGCCTTTCACCCGGGAGTCCAGAAGAGTTATGAGGCGCTGTCCGACGCGGCGGGCCACGCGGCCACGCCGCAGGTCCGCAACATGGCCACGCTCGGCGGCAACCTGATGCAGCGTCCGCGCTGCTGGTACTTCCGCTCCGGCGCGCACGACTGCAAGAAGAAGGGCGACGCGACTACCTGCCATGCGCACGAGGGCGAAAACCAGTACCACGCCGTGGTGAACAACGGCACCTGCGCCATGGTGCACCCCTCTTCGACCGCCGTGCCGCTGTTAGCCATGGGCGCGCACGTCGAGCTCACCTCAAAGCGGGGCAAGCGCGTCGTCGCGATGCACAGCTTTTATAACCTCCCCGAGAAGGACCTGCTGAACGAGACGGCCGTGCATCCGGGCGAGATCATCACGGCGGTCGTGGTCCCCACGCCCGCCGCCGGGACGCGCTCGGCGTACCAGAAATACGGTGAGAAGGAGAGCTTCGACTGGCCGCTGGCCGATGCCGGGGTCGTGCTGGTGATGGACGGGGATGTGTGCCGTAAGGCATCCATCGTGATGGGCGTAGCCGCGCCCACGCCCATCCGCGCGCACGCCGCTGAGGCCCTGCTCGTAGGCAAAAAGATCGACGAAAAGACCGCCCGCGCCGCCGGCAAGGCCGCCATGGCCGGGGCCACGCCGCTCTCCATGAACGGCTACAAGGTCCAGCTGTTCCACACCGCCGTGTACCGCACGGTTCTGCTCGCGGCCGGGCAAATGGACCGCGACCCCAGCGCGATCGGTTAACGCCTCTGGAGGGCTTATGTCAGCAATTCCTGTCCTGCAAACCCGCTGCGCCGCGCTCCGCTCCAAGAGCTCCTACGGCGCGTTCGGCGACTTCCACGAGGAGATGAATGACGTCCTTGGCTCGACGACAACCTACTGGTGCATCAAGACCCAGTCCAAGGCCGGGCCGGACGAACACTTCGTCCACCGCAGCGTGTGCAACCAGAACCGCCGCTGCTGGGAAGGCGCGGAGGAATAAAGCCATGCCGGGCGGGGCGGAAGACCTCACGGGGCGTGCCGTAAGCGTGGAAGAGTACCTCCGCACCCACTGAGAACCGCACCACGAGCTGATCGGCGGATACCTGGAAGCCAAGCCGACGGCGTCCATGCTCCATGGGCGCGTCCACGCCCTCGCGGGGGCTTGGTTTGGCCCGCACGTCCGGGAGTGGGCGTCATCCCGACACTCTCGGTCACGGTGCGGGTGCGCCCCGGCGAGTCCCGAGTGCTCAATACCGCTGTGTTCCCGCGCGGTACGCCGATGCACGATACCGTCGAGGACCTGCCAGATGACCCGCCGCTGCTTGCCATCGAGATTCTGTCCGAGGACGACCGATTCGTTGCGCTTCGCGGCCGCGCTTCCGATCTCGCGTCCATGGGAGCGAGCATATCTGGCTCATCGATCCCGATGCACGGGAGGTTTCCGTCTTTCGAGGGGTTTTGGGCATACCGTGACTGAACGCAAGCTGCCGGATTCACCGATCTACCGCGACTTCGCCTGACTCTGGGCGCGGTTGGACGAGCAGTTCTGACGTCTCACGGCGCCGCCCACAGCACGACCCGCCCACCTTGCTCGACCCGCGCTCCCG